>NZ_JBJGYS010000004.1:0-214687 GCF_054050115.1 Geodermatophilus sp. SYSU D00708
CGCCCCCGCGCCGCCCCCCCCCCCCCCCCCCCCCCCCCCCCCCCCCCCCCCCCCCCCCCCCCCCCCCCCCCCCCCCCCCCCCCCCCCCCCCCCCCCCCCCCGCCCCAGCACCGGCGATCAGCAGCCCCGCCGAGCCCACGGCTGCTGATCGCCGTCCCCTGGAGAACCGGGGCGTTGCCGCCCGACCCACTGCACGTGAGGTGACCGACATGGCGCTCGCAGGCCTACTGCGCACGGAGAGCCGGATGCCGTCGCTGGACGGTGCGACCGGCTGGCTCAACACGGCGCCGCTGACGGCGGACGGGCTGCGCGGGCGGGTCGTCGTCGTGGACTTCTGGACCTACACCTGCATCAACTGGATCCGCACGCTGCCCTACGTCCGGGCGTGGGCGGAGAAGTACCGGGACCTGGGCCTGGTCGTCCTGGGAGTGCACACACCGGAGTTCACCTTCGAGCGGGACGTGGACAACGTCCGCCGGGCGGTGGAGCGCACGGGGATCACCCATCCGGTCGCGCTCGACAGCGACTACGCCGTCTGGGAGGCGTTCGCCAACCACTACTGGCCGGCGTTGTACTTCGTCGACGCGACGGGGCACATCCGCCACCACCGGTTCGGCGAGGGCGACTTCATGCAGTCGGAGTTGGTCATCCAGCGGTTGCTCGCCGAGTCCGGAGCCGACCTCGTCGACCGGTCGTTCGTCTCGGTCGCCGGCAACGGCGTCGAGGCCGAGGCGGACTGGGACCACCTGGAGTCGGGGGAGACCTATCTCGGCTACGCCCGCACCACCGACTTCTCCTCGCCTTCTGGGCCGGCGCCGGATGCCCTGCGCGCGTACACCCTTCCTGCGCGGTTACGGCTCAACCACTGGGCACTGTCCGGGACCTGGACCGTGGGGAGTGAGGCGAGCGTGGTGCACGAGGCCGGTGGGCGGATCGCCTACCGCTTCTCCGCTCGTGACGTCCACCTCGTCATGGGTCCCGCGACCCGTGACGTCCCGGTGCCCTTCCGGGTGCTGCTCGACGGACGGCCCCCGGGGCGTGCGCACGGCGACGACGTGACCGAGCAGGGCGACGGCCTGGTCCGTGACCAACGGCTGTACCAGCTGATCCGGCAGCCGATGCCCATCGTCGAGCGGCAGTTCGAGATCGAGTTCCTCGAGCCGGGGGCGGAGGCCTACGTCTTCACCTTCGGCTGATCCACGTCGGAGGGAGCGGCTGAGACAGGTCGTCACCCCGGCGCCGACCGTGCGCGGGCTGCGGTCGTACCCACGAGAGGAACGACAGATGTCCCTGAAGAGCAAGGTGTTGGCTGCAGCGGCGGCGCCCATGACGGCCGTCGGCGTGGGCGCGGTGACGACTCTCCCGGCGAGCGCGGCCACCCCGGAGTGCGGCCCGGACTGCATCGCCGTCTTCAGCCCTGAGTTCGGCACGCACGGCGCCCCGCAGTTCGTGGAGGCGGTGCTCGGCGGGGTGGGGACGGTCGGCCAACCGCTGATCCTGCACCGCGCCAGCAGCTCGGACCCGTCCGAGGACTTCCTTCCCCGCCGTGGTCTGGTCTCTGACTTCCACGCAGTCGGCATGGTCTCCGCCGCGGTGGACGATCACTACGGGAGCCTGCGGGCGGCGCAGCTGGAGTACGCGCCCTCCGGCGTCGCCAGCGGCCTCTGCGTGGGCCTGGCCAGGGCCGCGTACGAGAACGAGCCGCTCAGTCTGCAGCCCTGCAGCGTCCCCGAGACGACCGTGTGGATCGTCGACACCGCGGACTCGCCCGCGACCGCGGCCGAGGGGTACTTCCCCTTGGTGAACGGCTCGACGAGGGACTTCACCCACCCGTTCGCGATGACGTACCCGACCGATGCCTTCCCGACCGACGAGCCGACTCCGCAGATCCACGTCCGCCACCTGCGATTCTGCGACGATGTCGGCCCGGACGAGGGCGCCGTGCCCGACCGGCAGCTCTGGGGAACCGACTTCGGCGTCCTCGAGTAGGCAGCCCAGCGCGACCCCGCCGGATCAGCCGTCCGTGCCGGCCGGCCGCTTGGCGCGGCTCGGCTGCACCCGCATCGGCTCGCCTGGCATCTTCGGGTAGTCCGGGGGGTAGGGCAGGTCGCCCAGCCCCTCGTCCTTGGCCTGCCGCTCGGCCAGCTCCAGCAGGGGCTCGATGCCGAAGGCGTGGTCGGACAGGCCGGCGTGCTTGTCGCCGACCTCCTTGAACCGGGCCGGCATCGTCAGGACGTCGAAGTCGGTGGGGTGGACGTCGGGCAGCTCGTCCCAGTCCACGGGGGCCGACACCGGGGCGTGCGGCTTGGGCCGGATGGAGTAGGCCGAGGCGATCGTGCGGTCCCGGGCCATCTGGTTGTAGTCGATGAAGATCTTCTCGCCGCGCTCCTCCTTCCACCACGACATGGTCACGCGGTCGGGCAGGCGGCGCTCCAGCTCGCGGCCGAACGCGATGACCGCGCGGCGCACCTCGGGGAAGGTCCAGCGCGGCTGGATCGGCACGTACACGTGCACCCCGCGGCCGCCGGAGGTCTTCGGCCACCCCTGCATGCCGAACTCCGCCAGCAGCTCCCGCACGTGCGGCGCCACCCACGCCGCGTCGGAGAAGTCGGTACCCGGCTGCGGGTCCAGGTCGATGCGGATCTGGTCCGGCGACTCGACGTCGGTCTTCGACACCGGCCACGGGTGGAAGGTGAGCGTGCCGAGGTTGGCGCACCAGGCGACGACGGCGACCGAGTCGGGGGCGATCTCGTCGGCGGTGCGCCCGCTGGGGAAGGTGATGTGCGCCGTCGGCACCCAGTCGGGGGCGTTCTTGGGGACCCGCTTCTGGTAGAAGGCGTCGCCGGTGTTGTCCACGCGCGTGGAGATCCGGGCGCCCTCGAACACCCCGCCGGGCCAGCGCTCGAGCGTCGTCGGGCGGTCCCTCAGCGCGTGGAGGATGCCGCCGCCGACGGAGATGAAGTACTCGACGACGTCGATCTTGCGGATGCCGCGCTCGGCGAAGTACGGCTTCTCCGGGTTGGAGACCCGCACCTCGTGCCCGTCCACCTGCAGGACGACGGCGTCCTTCGCCGCGGCCATCACCGCACCACCCGGGGGCTCGTCTTCACCCGGCGCACCCTAGGGGGCTCAGGCCGGGCACGTCAGGCCGTCCTGCGGAACCGTCAGGTCGATGAGGTACGCATCCACCGCCTGGGTGACACAGTCGGTCTTCGGGTACGAGGTGTGCCCCTGGCCCTGCCAGGTCAGCAGGACGCCGGAGGTGAGGTCCTCGGCCATGTCCTGGGCGCCGGGCAGCGGCGTCACCGGGTCGCCGGAGTTGCCCACCACGAGGATCGGCGCACTGCCCTCGGCGTCGCGGTCGGGCACCGGGGTGCGCTCGGCGTCCCAGACCGAGCAGGTGTAGAGGCCGGCCGCCGCACCCGCGCCGAACAGCGGGTAGCGCTGGCCCCAGTCGGCGGCGAGCGTGCGGACCTCGTCCTCGGGCACCTGCTGGTCGGTGTCGGTGTCGGCGCAGTTGATCGCCAGGTTGGCGTCGATGAGGTTGGAGTAGGTGCCGTCCTGCAGCCGGCCGTAGTAGGAGTCGGCCAGCGAGAACAGCTGCTGGGAGTCGCCCTTCTGCGCCGCGGCCAGCCCCTGGGCCAGCTGCGGCCACGCGCTGGTCGTGTACAGCGCGGCCTGGATCGCGGTCATCACCACGCCCGGGGTGGCCTGCCGGGTCTCGCCCTGGCGCGCGCTGGGGATCGGGGTCTGCCCGGCCTGGGCCAGCAGGTCGGTGACGAACCTCCGCGGGTCCCCGCCGAGGGGGCACCCGGCGACCAGCCCGGTGCAGTTGGCGGCGAAGGCGTCGAACCCGGCCTCGAAGCCGGCAGCGCTGGCCTCGGCGTCCGCCCGCGGATCGGTGTCGGGGTCGACGGCGGCGTCCAGGACCATCGCGCGGACCCGGTCGGGGAAGAGCTCGGCGTAGGTGGAGCCGAGCGTGGTGCCGTAGGAGTAGCCGAGGAAGGTCAGCTGCTCGTCACCCAGGGACTGGCGGAGCAGGTCCATGTCCCGCGCGGTGTCCACGGTGGTGAAGGTGCCCAGCGCGTCGCCGTACTCCTGCTCGCAGCCGTCGGCGGCCTCGTCGGCCAGCGCGAACACCGCGTCGAGCTGCTCGGCGCTGACCGGGCGCGGCTCGGCGGCCACGATCCGGTCCTTCAGCTCGCCGGGGATGCACTCCACCGGCGTGGACAGCCCCACCCCGCGCGGGTCGAAGCCGACCAGGTCGAAGCGGCGCAGCACGTCCTCCGGCATGGTCAGCGCCCGCCCGATCGCCGCGTCGGAGCCGGACGCGCCCGGGCCGCCCGGGTTCATCACCAGCGAGCCGATCCGGTCGGTCTGGCCGGCCAGCCGTGCCCGCACCAGGAAGATCGGCATCGTCGCGCCCTGCGGCTCGTCGTAGCTGATCGGCACCTCGGTGCGGCCGCACTCGAACAGGATGTCCCGCTCGCTGCCGGGGCTGCCGGCGATCAGGCCCGAGATCTGCTCGTCGCAGTCGGACCAGGCGATGTCCTGCGCCTCCGGTTCGGCCGGGGTCGTGGGGGACGGCGAGGGGTCCGCGGACGTCGAGTCGGAGAACGAGGTGCAGCCGGAGACGGCCAGGAGCACTCCGGAGACGGCGGCGACCAGGCCGGGGGACAGGCGCATGATCACGAGCCTATGGGCCTTCCGGCGAGCCCGCAGAGACGGCCGTCGGACGGCGATGTGCCTTGGACGACACCCGACCCACCTGCCCCCGGGGCACCCGGTGCACGGATCGGCAGGTCCGCCTACGGAACCGGCCGATCCGCGCACACCGTCGGCGCCGGGACCGGCCGCCCCGCGCCGTCAGCCGGCGAGGACCTCGGCGAGGTCGTAGCGCACCGGCACCTCCAGCTGCTCGTAGGTGCAGCTGCGCGGCTCCCGGTCGTGCCGCCAGCGCAGGAACTGCCCGGTGTGCCGCAGCCGGCGGCCCTCCAGCTGGTCGTACTTGATCTCGACGACGAGCTCCGGGCGCAGCGGCACCCAGGAGAGGTCCTTGCCGGCGTTCCACCGGCTCTGCGCCCCGGGCATGCGGTCCCCGTTCCCGTTGCCCGTGTCGGCGTTGGCCCAGTCCTGCCAGGGGTGCCCCTCGAGGGCGTCGGCGCGGTAGGGCGCCAGCTCCTCGACCAGCTCCGCCCGCCGGGCCATGGGGAAGGACGCCGCCACGCCGATGGACTGCAGGGTGCCGGCGTCGTCGTAGAGACCCAGCAGCAGCGAGCCGACGATCGGCCCGCTCTTGTGCCACCGGAAGCCGGCCACCACGCAGTCGGCGGTCCGCACGTGCTTGACCTTGGTCATCAGCCGCTGGTCGGGGCCGTAGGGCAGGTCGCCCGGCTTGGCGACGACACCGTCCAGCCCGGCGCCCTCGAACTCCTGGAACCAGCGCTGGGCGGTGGCGGCGTCCTGGGTGATCGCGGTGACGCGCACCGACTCGCTGCCGGCGCCGATCACCTCGCGCAGCCGCGCCTGGCGCTCGGCGAACGGCGTCTCCATCAGCGACTCGTCGCCGACCGCGAGCAGGTCGAAGGCGACGAAGGACGCCGGGGTCTGCTCGGCGAGCAGGTCCACCCGCGACTTCGCGGGGTGGATCCGCTGCAGCAGCGCCTCGAAGTGCAGCCGGTCGCCCTGCGGCACGATGATCTCGCCGTCCACCACGCACTTGTCCGGCAGCGCGGCCTTCACCGCGGCCACGACCTCCGGGAAGTACCGGGTCAGGGGGCGCTCGTTGCGGCTGCCCAGCTCCACCTCGTCGCCGTCACGGAAGACGATGCAGCGGAAGCCGTCCCACTTGGGCTCGTAGTACATGCCCTCGGCGGTGGGCACCTTGGTCACGGCCTTGGCCAGCATCGGCTTGACGGGCGGGAGAACGGGCAGCTCCATGCGCGCAGTCAAGCAGCCGGAGCCCACGCCGGCAGCCGCCCGGGCCGAGGACGACCCGGACGGGTGCCGGACGCCGGCCGCTCGCGTCAGTAGCTGAAGGTGGTGGCCCCCTCGTCGCCGATCCACTCCCACAGCGGCACGGTCCCGGCGAGCTCGGCGCCCTTGATGAGCGCGCCCTGGTCCAGCCCCTTGGCGTTGAAGCAGATGGGGCAGACGAACCACCGCCCGCCCGCGGCGGCGTAGCGCTCGACCAGGCTCGGCAGCGGGGGACACCCCTCGCAGGCGGTGCCCGTGGCGACGCCGTCGATCGCGAGCCGCACGGCCTCCTTCGCGAGGAACACCACCGTCGGGCGACCCGACTCCGCCGCACCCACCGCCATCAGCAGAGCCACGGTGACCTTCTCGGGGTCCTCGAGGCCGGTGCTGAGGCTCACCACTGCCTTGCCCATGTCGTTCCTCCCGGTCGCGGAACCGGACCGGCGTGGTCCGGTTGCGGCGACGCTAGGAGAGCGGAGGAGGCCCGGCCGAGGTCGGAAGTCCCGAGCTCGGGGTGTCGACCGCCCGGGTGGCGTCGCGCGGGTCGGGGCGAGGCCGGGTGAGGGCCCTCCTCGACACCCACGTGCTCGTGTGGGCCGCGACGACCCCCGAGAGACTCGGGGCGGCGGAGCGCCTCCTCGCGGACGCCGACCGTCGGCTGGTGTCGGCCGTGAGCATCTGGGAGCTGGCGATCAAGCAGCACCTGCGCAGGCTCTCGCTCGGGTCCGACGTCCGGACGTGGTCCCGCCGCGCCAAAACCGAGTTGGCGCTCGACCACCTGCCGGTCACGGCGGACCACGCCGCGGCGGTCGAGACGCTGCCCGACGTGCACCGGGACCCGTTCGACCGGCTGCTCGTCGCCCAGGCCGTCGCCGAGGGTGCCGTCCTCCTGACCGCCGACGAGCGGCTCCTCGGCTACGGGGACGTGGTGCGGCTCGTGGGCTGAGGGGTCACCCCGTACCGGGTGAACAGGACGCCGTCCTCCTCGAGGACCTGCCGCAGCTCCAGCCGCACGGCGTCGGGGAGCGGGCCGGGCAGCAGGTGCGGCTCGCCGGCGCCCACGAGGGCCGGGGCCACGGTGAGGTCCAGCTCGTCGACCACCCCGGCGGCCAGCGCGGAGGACAGCAGCGCCGGGCCGCCCTCGCAGAGCACCTGCTCCAGTCCGCGCCCGGCCAGCTCGTCGAGCGCCCGCGGCAGGTCCACGTCGTCCTCCCCGCAGACCAGCACGGTCACCCCCGCGTCGGCCAGCGCGGCGCGGCGGGCGGGATCGGCGGCCGCGCAGGTGACCAGCAGCGTGGACGGCACCGCCAGCCGGTCGCCCGGGGCCAGCGACGCCCGCCGCGAGACGACGGCGATCGGCGCGGACGCGGGCCGCCCGAGCGCGGTCCGCAACGCCGTGACCGCGGGGTCCGCGGCGACCGGCCGGTAGCCCTCGGTCGCGGCCGTCCCGGCACCGACCAGCACCACGTCGGCCAGGGCCCGCAGCGTCCGGAACACCCGCTTGTCGCCGGGCGAGCCCAGGCCCGCGCTGCGCCCGCCGACGGTGATCGCGCCGTCCAGCGAGGCCACGAAGTCGACCCGCAGCGACCGCCCGGCCGGCAGCCGGTAGGCCTCGGCCAGGGCGGCGTCGTCGAGGTCCTCCGCCGGCCCGGGGACCAGCCGGCGCACGTCAGGCGGTGGTGAGCACGGCCGCGCTCTCCGGCGGCAGCGTCACCGTCGCGCCGTCCAGGTGGGGGACCTCACCGGTGGCGAAGAGGACGTCGACCGCGGGGCGGTCGAGGGTGATCTCCCGGGGCTCGCCGGCGAGGTTGGCGGCGATGCGCAGGGAGCCGCGGTGCAGGACCAGCCAGCGGTCGGCGTCGTCCCAGCTGACCTCGACCCGCGACAGGTCGGGGTCGACGAGGTCCGGGTGGGCGCGGCGCAGCGCCAGCAGGGCCCGGTGGACGGCGAGCAGGCGGGCGTGCGGCTCCCGCTCCGGCTCGGACCAGTCGAGTGTGGATCGGGTGAACGTCTCCGGGTCCTGCGGGTCGGGCACGACCTCGGCGTCCCACCCGTGCTCGGCGAACTCCCCGATCCGGCCCTCCGCCGTGGCCTTGCCCAGCTCCGGCTCGGGGTGGCTGGTGAAGAACTGCCACGGGGTGCCGGCGCCCCACTCCTCGCCCATGAACAGCATCGGGGTGAACGGACTGGTGAGGACGATGGTGGCCCCGACGGCGAGCAGCCCGGGGGAGAGGGACGCCGAGATGCGGTCACCGACGGCCCGGTTGCCGATCTGGTCGTGGTCCTGCAGGTAGCCGAGGAACTTCCAGCCGGGCAGCAGCGCGGTGTCGACCGGCCGGCCGTGGTGCCGGCGGCGGAAGCTGGACCACGCGCCGTCGTGGAAGTAGGCGCCGGTCAGCGTCTTGGCCAGGCCGGCCAGCCCCGCGGCGGCGAAGTCGGCGTAGTAGCCCTGCCCCTCGCCGGTCAGCGTCGCGTGCAGCGCGTGGTGGAAGTCGTCGCTCCACTGCGCGGTCAGCCCCATGCCGCCGGCGACCCGCGGGGTGACCAGGCGGGGGTCGTTGAGGTCGCTCTCGGCGATCAGCGTCAGCGGCCGGCCCTCGGCGACCGAGAGCCGGTCCACCTCCTGCGCCATCTCCTCGAGCACGTGGGTGGCCCGCTCGTCGACCAGCGCGTGGACGGCGTCCAGCCGCAGCCCGTCGACGTGCATGTCGCGCAGCCACATCAGCGCGTTGTCGATGACGTAGCGCCGCACCTCGTCGGAGTCCGGCCCCGACAGGTTGATCGAGTTGCCCCACGTGTTCGCACCCTCGCTGAAGATCGGCATGAACAGCGGCAGGTAGTTCCCCGACGGCCCGAGGTGGTTGTAGACGACGTCCTGGATCACCGCGAGGCCCCGCTGGTGGCAGGCGTCGACGAAGCGCTGGTAGGCGGCCGGGCCGCCGTACTCCTCCTGCACCGTGTACCAGAGGACGCCGTCGTAGCCCCAGTTGTGGGTGCCGTTGAAGCCGTTGACCGGCAGCAGCTCGACGAAGTCGACGCCGAGCTCCACCAGGTGGTCCAGCCGGGCGATCGCGGCGTCGAGCGTGCCCTCCGGCGTGAACGTGCCGACGTGCATCTCGTAGACGACGCCGCCGGCCAGGGGCCGCCCGGTCCAGGCCGAGTCGACCCATCGGTAGGCCGACGGGTCGAACCGGCGAGAGGGCCCGTGCACGCCCTGCGGCTGGCGCCGCGAGCGCGGGTCCGGGTAGACCTTCTCGTCGTCGTCGAGCAGGAACCCGTAGTCGGCCTCCGGCCCGGCCTCGACCTCGGCGCGCCACCAGCCGCCGTCGTCCCGGCGCATCTCGTGCACCGTGCCGTCGACCTGGAGCCGGACCCGCTTCGGCACCGGTGCCCAGACGGAGAACTCGACGGGTGCAGACATACGGGGACCTCCGGGGAGCGCACGGATCTGCCTTCCCCTCGTGGGGAGGCAGGTCCAGCATTCCCGCCAACCCGGCGGTCAACCGCGGAACGTCCACCGGTGCGCCGGGCTGGGGGACCGCCATGGCGACGTGGGTGGAGCTGCGCGTGCACGGCGTCAGTGGAACGCCGGAGAGCGAGATGCTCGAGACCGACCACTTCGCGGCCACCGGAGGCGACGGCTCCGTGGCGCACGTGCGCCGGACCGGGCCCGACCACACCCCGCTGCCACCGGAGGACGACGGGCGGGTGCTCGAGGCCTTCCACTGGGGGCGCCTGACCTCTGGTTCCCGCTGGCGGGCGCTCTGGCTGGTGCTCGTCCCGTTCGGCATCGTCAACGCGGCGCAGTTCATGCTCCCGGCGGCGCAGGGGCGGGCCGGGCGGATCGCCCGGGCGCTGGTGGGCGGTGTCCTGCGGGTCCTGGGCCTCCTGCTGACCCTCGTGTTCGTCCTGTCGGTGGTCATCGGCGTCGTCGACCTCCTGGCCTGGCAGGCGCTGGGGCAGCGGGCCGACCTCCCGCTCGGGGGCGGGCGCCCCGAGCCGGTCGTCCTCGGCCTCGCCGGAACCGCCGTCGTGGTCCTCGTGCTCTCCCGTCTGGGCACCGACCGTGCCGCACCTGCGGCGCCGGACAGTCCGTTCGCCGACCCGGGCCGGCACCAGCGCACCCGCGGGCCGCGACCGGGGTTCTCCTCACCGGACTTCTTCCGCGGCGACCCCGACGCCCCGGTCCTGCGGCGGCTGCACGTGGCCGCCGCGCTCGCGCTCCTGGCCTGTTTCGGGTTCGCGGCGGCAGGGGCGGTGGCGTGGGCGCGGTGGTCGACCGGCGTGCTCGCCGTCGCCGTGGCACTGGTCGCGCTGCTCGGTGACGCGCCGGGCGCCAGCCGCACGGAGCTGGACGTCGCCGGCAGTGCGTGGGGACGCGTCGCCCGCTGGCTGAGCCTGCTGGTGCTGGCCGCCTCGGGCGTGCTCCTCGTGGCCGGCGGGGTCACCGTCTCGCGGTCCGGCCCGACGTCGGCCGCGTCCGGCGGGTCCCTGCCCTGGGCGGACGGCGCGACCGCCGGCCTCTCCGCCGCCGTCCTGCTCGCCCTGGCCTGCCTCGCCGGCACCGTGCTGGTCCTGGCCGCCCTGACGCCCGAGGACCCGGCGACCCCGGCCCGGCTGCGGCGACTGGCACGCGGCTGGGCCGGCGGGCTGGCCGCGACCGTGGGCTCCTTCCTCGCCATCGGCCTGGCGGCCGGGACGGCGTACCTGGCGCAGGTCGCGTTGAACGCGGTGCTGCAGGCGGGGGTGGAGGTCCCGACGTACCTGCAGCGGATCGCCTACGGCTGGGGCGTGGCGGTGGCGCTCCTGGTCGTCGTCGGCGTGCTCGCGTGGTCCCGCCGCGCCTCCGCCGCCCGGCGACGCCGCGGCGTCGTGGTGGCCATGTACACCCCCGACGGCGCCGACCGCCCGCGCCTGTCGGACGCCGGGCTCGAGCGGGTGGCACGCGCGGTGTCCGCCGCCCGGGTGAAGAACGCCCTCGCGCCGGCGTTCGTCGTCGCGGCCGTCGTCGCGTGGGCCCTGTCGCTCGCCGCCGTCGCCGAGCAGGTGCGGGGCGGGTGCGACCGTGCCGCGTGCGCTCCCGGGGACCTGCCTCCACCGTGGGGCTGGGCCAGCGCGGTCACCGCTGACGGGCCCTGGGCGCGGGGGCTGGTCGGCCTCGGCTCCGGCGTCCTGTTCCTGTTCGCCGTCGCGGTCGCCGTCCTGGGGTCCCGCGCGTTCGGGTCCGCGCCGGAGGGCGCGCAGTGGCGGCGCAGGGTCAACGTCGTCTGGGACGTGATCGCGTTCTGGCCCCGGGCAGCGCACCCGTTCGTGCCCGCGGCGTACTCCCAGGTGGCGGTCCCGGCGCTGGTCGACCGCATCGAGTGGCTGCTCTCCGAGGAGGGGGACGCCGAGCAGGTGGTCGTGGCCGCGCACAGCCAGGGGAGCCTGATCGGCCTGGCCGCGCTGCGCTCGATCGCTCCGGAGCTCTACCCGAGGGTCGGCTTGGTGACCTTCGGCTCCCAGTTGCGCATGCAGTTCTGCCGCGCGTTCCCCGCGCACGTCGGCCCGGACGTGCTCCGCTGGCTGAGCGACACCTGGGGGGAGCGGTGGGTGAGCCTGTTCCGCGAGACCGACCCGGTCGCCGGGCCGGTCCGGAGCTGGGAGCGGACGCCGGAGCCCGGACCGCTGCGGTCACGTCGGCTCTGGGACGAGGGGCCGGAGGACGACTGGCGCGATCCCCGCACCCTGCGCCGGGTCTGCGGCGGCGAGTGGCGCCTGCTCGACCCGGTGGCCTCGGACCCGACCAACCAGTCCGCGCCGGAGCCGCCGCTGTACGCACACAGCCGCTACTGGGCCGACCCGGACTGGCCGCTGGCGGTCGGCGTCGCCCGGGGCGTGGCCGCGGCTCGACCTCCGCTGCCGGTGCGCGGCGCCGGCCAGGTCACGGGGGGCCGGCCCGGCCCCCCGTGACCTGCGCGCGGACGGCGGGCTCAGACGACCAGCGACTGGCCCACGCGGATCAGGTCGGGGTCGGCCACCCGATCGCGGTTCTGCGCGTACAGCTCGCGCCAGCCCATGCCGTGCTGGGCGGCGATGGTGCCGAGCGTGTCCCCGGCCCGGACGACGTAGCTCCCGGACGCCGCCCGGTCGGCACGCGACGCCCGCTCCGGTGCCGCCGCCTGCGCCGGCGCGGCCGCCTGCGCCGGCGCGGCCGCCTGCGCCGGCGCGGCCGCCTGCGCCGACGAGCCGCCGGTCAGGTACCGGCCGCAGTTCGGCCAGGCGCCGATGCCCTGCCCGTCGAGGGTGCGCTCGGCGACCACGATCTGCTGCGCCTTGCTGGCCAGGTGGGCGTTGGACGCGAACTCCCGGCCCCCGTAGGCGGCCCAGGTGCTCGCGCTGAACTGCAGCCCGCCGTAGTAGCCGTTGCCGGTGTTGATGTGCCAGTTCCCGCTGGACTCGCACTGCGCGACGCCGTCCCAGTTGTGCTCCGCGGCCGAGGCGGATCCGGGGAGGGCGAGGGCGGAGACGGCGGCCGCGCCGGCGAGGACGACGGCGCCGCGGCGCAGGGCGCGAGAGGGCGTGCGGGATCGGTCGTGCTGAGGCATGGAGGTCCTCCGATCGACCGCCGGCGGGGTTAGCTGTCGGGTTCGGGCGATCGGTGCCCGGCCGCGGAACGCGGCTTCACCCCCAGGCGCGTGCAGCGCCGTAGGTGGGTCCCCCACCCCCGTCCACGGTTGGTGCAGAGTCGGACGCCGTCGGACGGGGTTGGGCGGGACGGCGCCGTGCCCGGCCGGACAGCCGGAGCACCCGCGGGACGCTAGGAGCGGACGTCCCGGTCCGCGCGCGGGCACCGGCGTGCCGCCCCGGCGTGGCGCGACAGGCCGGGCCGGGGGCGGCGCACCGCCCCCGGCCGACGACTCTCCGTCGTGAGTCCGGTGACGTCGTTGAAGGCCCCTCTGCAGGGTCCCGCCACGAGCCTGGTGACGCGCCGGAGCGGCCACCCTCCATGGCCCCTCTGCAGGGTCCCGCCCCGAGCTTGCGAGTGGCGGGGGGCAGAGGGGTCCTTCGTCAGTCTCGGACGAGGAGCGCGACCGGCAGCCGCTCCAGCGCCGCGCCGACGGGCAGCCCGGCCGCGTCCGAGACGTGCCGGCCGCCGGTGAGCAGGTCCCGCCAGGCGCCGTTCGGCAGCTGCAGCGCGGTGTCGCCCCAGCCGCCGGCCGCGGCCAGGCCGGCGGGGAGCCGGGTCGCGACGGTCACCACGCCGTCCTGCTCCCCGGACCCCCGGTCGAAGGCGACGACGTGCCCGGCGGCGGACCCGGTGGCCTCGACCGGCTCGTACCCGGCGAACCACTCCGGGTGCTCGCGGCGGGCGCGCAGCGTCCGGGAGACCACGAGCAGCTTCGCCGCGCCCTCGTCGTCCACCGGCGGCACCCAGCCCTCGTCGAGCCGGGCCAGCAGCCGGCGGCGCAGGTCGTAGTCGACCGGACGGCGGTTGTCCGGGTCGACCAGGGAGAGGTCCCACAGCTCGGTGCCCTGGTAGACGTCCGGGACGCCGGGCATGGTCAGCTGCAGGAGCTTCTGCGACAGCGAGTTCGACCGGCCGAGCGGCGCGATGCGGGCGACCACCTCCTCGATCTCGGCCTGCGTCGCCCGGTCGTCGTACGCGGCGTCGACCAGCGCGTGCAGCTGCGCCTCGAACTCCTCGTCCGGATCGGTCCAGGTCGTCGACGTCCCGGCCTCGCGCGCCGCCTTCTCCGCGTAGGCGTGCGCCCGCTCCCTGGACAGCGGCCACGCGCCGACCAGGTTCTGCCACACCAGGTGCGCCATCGGCCGGTCGGCGAGCGGGTGCAGGTCGAGCAGCCGGCGCACCAGCCGCGCCCACTCGGTGGGCAGCTCGGCGAGCACCGCCAGCCGCGCCCGCACGTCCTCGCTGCGCTTGGTGTCGTGCGTCGACAGGGTCGTCATCGACGCCGGCTTGCGCTCCAGCCGCCGCCGCTGCGCCTCGTGGAACTCCGCGACCGTGCTGCCGAAGCGGGCCGGGTCGCCGCCCACCTCGTTGAGCGCGACGAATCGGGCCCAGCGGTAGTAGGCGCTGTCCTCCACGCCCTTGGCCATGACCGGGCCGCTGGTCTGCTCGAAGCGGGTGGCCGCCTCGGTGCCGGCCTGCGCCAGCACCGGGTACAGCGCGTCGACCGCACCGGCCAGGTCGGGACGGCGCTCCCGGACCGCGGTCACCGTCGCGGCCAGGTGCTCCCGGCCGTCGGGCAGGTAGGTGCGGTAGACCGGGAAGCTCGCCAGCAGCTCGGCGAGGGCCTCGGTCTGCTGCTCCCGCGAGATGCCGGGCAGCTCGCCGATCACCCGCACCAGGCGGGCCACCTCCGAGCCGAGCATCCCGTCGGTGACCTCGCGCTTGCAGCCGTGCACCAGCTCGCCGTAGTCGACCGCCCGGCCGGACAGCTCGGTGTCCAGCGCGGTGAGCGCCGCCTCGCCGGCCGGGTCCACCAGCACGTCGTCGACCTCGGCGAGCGCGTCGTAGCCCGTCGTCCCCGCGGTCGCCCAGCTCTCCGGCAGGTCCTCGCCGGGCTCGAGGATCTTCTCGACCACCGTCCACCGGTTGCCGGACGCCTCGGCCAGCCGGTCCAGGTACCCCTTGGGGTCGGCCAGCCCGTCCGGGTGGTCGATCCGCAGGCCGTCGACCGCACCGGCCGCCACCAGCTCCAGGACCAGCCGGTGGGTGGCCTCGAAGACCGCCGGGTCCTCGGCGCGCAGGCCGGCGAGGGTGTTGATCGCGAAGAACCGCCGGTAGTTGAGGTCGGTGTCGGCCCGCCGCCAGTCGACCAGCTCGTAGTGCTGGCGGGCGTGCACCTCCTGCGGGGTGCCCTCGCCGGTCCCGGGGGCCACCGGGAAGCGGTTGTCGTAGTACCGCAGCTCCGGACCGTCGGGGGTGTCGACGACCTCGAGCTTCTCGACGTCGTCCGCCGACCCCAGGACCGGGATCCGCACCTTCCCGCCGCCGAAGTCCCAGTCGATGTCGAACGCCGCGGCGTGCGCGCTGTCCCGGCCGTGCCGCAGCACGTCCCACCACCAGGGGGCCTCCGCCGGGTCGGCCACGCCCATGTGGTTGGGCACCAGGTCCAGCACCAGGCCCAGGCCGCGCTCGTGCAGGGCGGCGACCAGCCGGTCGAACCCCGCCCGACCGCCGCGCGACTCGTCGACGTGCGCGTGGTCGACCGTGTCGTAGCCGTGGGTGCTGCCCGCGGCGGCCCGCAGCAGCGGCGACGTGTAGGCGTGGCTCACCCCGAGGTCGGCCAGGTAGTCCGTCACCGCCGCGGCGTCGTCGAGCGGGAAGTCGGCGGTGACCTGCAGCCGGTAGGTCGCCGTCGGCACGTCGCGGCGGCGCTCCTCGCTCAGCGGCTCGCCCCCCGGGGTCGGCTCGCCCACGATCACGCCCGCCGCGCCGCGCTCAGCACGACCATGGACCGGTCCTGCACGGTGATCGTCTCGCCCGGCTTGAGCTCGCGCGGCTCGACGTCGCCCAGCTCGGCGGTGTCGAGGCGGACGGTCCAGGACTGCGCGTACTCCTCCGACGGCAGGCAGAAGTCCATCGGCTCGTGCGAGGCGTTGAAGGCCAGGTAGAAGTGGTCGTCGACGACGTCCTCGCCGCGCTCGTCGGTCTCGCGGATGCCGTGCCCGTTGAGGTACATGGCGATCGACTTGCTGAAGCCGGCGTCCCAGTCGTCCTCGGTCATGAGGTCGCCGGCGGGGGTCAGCCAGGCGACGTCCTGCACCGGGGCCCCCGCCTCCCGGCGCACCGGCCGGCCGTGGAAGAACCGGCGGCGGCGGAACGTCGGGTGCTCGGTCCGGATGCGGGTCGCCAGCTTGGTGAAGTCCAGCAGGCCCTCGTCCACGTCGTCCCAGTGGATCCAGGTCAGCGGCGAGTCCTGGCAGTAGCCGTTGTTGTTGCCCTCCTGCGTGCGGCCGAGCTCGTCGCCGTGCAGCAGCATCGGCACGCCCTGGCTGAGCATCAGCGTGGCGATGAAGTTGCGCCGCTGCCGCGCCCGGAGGGCGAGCACCTTCTTGTCGACGGTCGGGCCCTCGACCCCGCAGTTCCAGCTGCGGTTGTGGCTCTCGCCGTCGTTGTTGCCCTCGCCGTTGGCCTCGTTGTGCTTCTCGTTGTACGAGACCAGGTCGTTGAGGGTGAACCCGTCGTGGGCGGTGACGAAGTTGATGCTGGCCACCGGCCGGCGGCCGGAGTGCTGGTAGAGGTCCGAGGACCCGGTGATCCGGCTGGCGAACTCCCCGATGGTCGCCGGCTCCCCGCGCCAGAAGTCGCGGACGGTGTCGCGGTACTTGCCGTTCCACTCGGTCCACAGGGCGGGGAAGTTGCCGACCTGGTAGCCGCCCTCGCCGACGTCCCACGGCTCGGCGATCAGCTTCACCTGGCTGACCACCGGGTCCTGGTGCACCAGGTCGAAGAAGGCCGACAGCCGGTCGACGGCGTGCAGCTCGCGGGCCAGCGTCGAGGCGAGGTCGAACCGGAACCCGTCGACGTGCATCTCGGTGACCCAGTAGCGGAGCGAGTCCATGATCAGCTGCAGCGCCTGGGGGGTGCGGGCGTTGAGCGAGTTCCCGGTGCCCGTGTAGTCCATGTAGTACTGCGGGTCGTCCTCGACCAGGCGGTAGTAGGCCCGGTTGTCGATCCCCTTGAACGACAGCGTGGGGCCCAGGTGGTTGCCCTCGGCCGTGTGGTTGTAGACCACGTCGAGGATGACCTCGATCCCCGCCTCGTGCAGGGTCCGCACCATCCCCTTGAACTCCTGCACCTGCATGCCGTTGTCGGTGTTGCTGGCGTACTCGCTGTGCGGGGCGAAGAAGCCGATCGTGTTGTAGCCCCAGTAGTTGCGCAGGCCCTTCTGCTGGAGGGTGTCGTCCTGCACGAACTGGTGCACCGGCATGAGCTCGATCGCCGTGACGCCGAGGCCCTGCAGGTGCCCGATGACGGCCGGGTGGGCGATGCCGGCGTAGGTGCCGCGCAGCTCCTCGGGCACGTCCGGGTGGGTCATCGTCAGGCCCTTGACGTGGGCCTCGTAGATGACGGACTTGTGGTACGGCGTCTTCGGCGGCCGGTCAACGCCCCAGTCGAAGTACGGGTTGACGACGACGGACTTCGGCATGTGCACCGCCGAGTCCTCGTCGTTGCGCTCGCCGCTGTCGAAGTCGTAGCCGAACACCGACGGGTCCCAGTCCACCTGGCCGTCGATGGCCTTGGCGTACGGGTCCAGCAGCAGCTTGTTGGGGTTGCAGCGCAGCCCCTGCGACGGGTCGTACGGCCCGTGGATCCGGTAGCCGTAGCGCTGCCCCGGCTGGATGCCGGGCAAGAACGCGTGCCAGACGTATCCGTCCATCTCCGGCAACCGGATGCGGGTCTCGGTGCCGGCGTCGTCGAACAGGCACAGCTCGACCTTCTCGGCCACCTCGCTGAAGATCGCGAAGTTGGTGCCGGTGCCGTCGAACGTGGCGCCGAGGGGGTAGGCGGCGCCGGGCCACACCTGGTTCATCAACGAGGTCCTCCTGCGTGGGTCCCCGGGGACGGGGGCCGGTGGCCTCCCGGCCGCGGGGCGTCGGCGGGGAGGTCGGTGCGTGCTGCTCCGCCGTTCCCGTTGCCCTGCCCCGAGGCCGCCCAACCCTCCGGTGGCCGGCGGAGGTGGAGATGTCGCTCACCGCCACCCCGGGACGACGACGGCCCCCGCGGGGGATCCCACGGGGGCCGTCGTGCGCAGGTCCGGCCGGGGCAGCGACGCCGGGGTCCGACCTCGCCCGGGCAGTGGCCTCGGGTGGCGCTGGTCCTCGACGCTGACCGCTCCTGCGAACGGGGACGCTAGGGGCGGCCGTACCCCATGGCAAGCACCGTCGGCCACCCGGTCGGACCCGGCAGCCCCAGGAGTCCTCCGCCGTCGCAGCGGCCCCGTCCTGTCACACCCCCGTCGTACCGTCGTCGGCGTGCGCGCAGCCACCGACCTCCGTCCCACCCAGGGGCGCTTCCGCGTCGTCAGCGAGTTCCAGCCCTCGGGCGACCAGCCGGCCGCCATCAAGGCGCTCGCCCAGAAGGTGAACGCCGGAGAGCAGGACGTCGTCCTCCTCGGCGCCACCGGCACGGGCAAGTCGGCCACCACGGCGTGGCTGATCGAGCAGGTGCAGCGGCCCACGCTGGTGATGGCGCCGAACAAGACGCTGGCCGCGCAGCTGGCCAACGAGTTCCGGGAGCTGCTGCCCGACAACGCCGTCGAGTACTTCGTCTCGTACTACGACTACTACCAGCCCGAGGCGTACGTCCCGCAGACCGACACCTACATCGAGAAGGACTCCTCGATCAACGAGGAGGTCGAGCGGCTGCGGCACTCGGCCACGCAGGCGCTGCTCACCCGGCGCGACGTCGTCGTGGTCGCCACCGTCTCGTGCATCTACGGCCTGGGCACGCCCGAGGAGTACGTCGACCGCGCGCTGAAGATCTCGGTGGGGGAGGAGCGCGACCGCGACGAGCTGCTGCGCACGCTGGTCACCGAGCAGTACACCCGCAACGACCTCAGCTTCACCCGCGGCACGTTCCGGGTGCGCGGCGACACCATCGAGGTCTTCCCGGTGTACGAGGAGCTCGCCGTCCGCATCGAGATGTTCGGCGACGAGGTGGAGCGGCTGTACTACCTGCACCCGCTGACCGGCGAGGTGGTGCGCGAGGTCCAGGAGCTGTTCGTCTTCCCGGCCACCCACTACGTGGCCGGTCCCGACCGCATGGAGCGGGCGATCGCCTCGATCGAGGCCGAGCTCGAGCAGCGGCTGGCGGAGCTGGAGCGGCAGGGCAAGCTGCTGGAGGCCCAGCGGCTGCGCATGCGCACCACCTACGACATCGAGATGATGCGCCAGGTCGGCTTCTGTTCCGGCATCGAGAACTACTCGCGGCACATCGACGGCCGCGCCCCCGGCAGCGCCGGCGCCTGTCTCATCGACTACTTCCCCGACGACTTCCTCCTGGTCATCGACGAGTCGCACGTGACCGTGCCGCAGATCGGCGGCATGTACGAGGGCGACATGAGCCGCAAGCGCACCCTGGTCGAGCACGGCTTCCGGCTCCCCTCGGCGATGGACAACCGCCCGCTGAAGTGGGAGGAGTTCACCGACCGGATCGGCCAGACCGTCTACCTGTCGGCCACGCCGGGGCCCTACGAGCTCGGCCGCACCCAGGGCGAGTTCGTCGAGCAGGTCATCCGGCCGACCGGCCTGGTCGACCCCGAGGTGGTCATCAAGCCGACCAAGGGCCAGATCGACGACCTGGTGCACGAGATCCGCCTGCGCACCGAGCGTGACGAGCGGGTGCTCGTCACCACGCTGACCAAGAAGATGGCCGAGGACCTCACCGACTACCTGCTCGAGCTCGGCATCAAGGTCCGCTACCTGCACTCCGAGGTCGACACCCTGCGTCGGGTGGAGCTGCTGCGCGAGCTGCGGCAGGGCGAGTACGACGTCCTGGTCGGCATCAACCTGCTGCGCGAGGGCCTCGACCTGCCCGAGGTGTCGCTGGTGGCGATCCTGGACGCCGACAAGGAGGGCTTCCTCCGGTCGGGCACCTCGCTCATCCAGACCATCGGCCGCGCCGCCCGCAACGTCTCCGGGCAGGTGCACATGTACGCGGACTCGATCACCCCGTCCATGGCGCACGCGATCGACGAGACCAACCGCCGGCGGGAGAAGCAGATCGCCTACAACACCGAGCGGGGCATCGACCCCCAGCCGCTGCGGAAGAAGATCGTCGACATCCTCGACGGCATCTACCGCGAGGCCGAGGACGCGGAGGCCGCCGAGCTCATCGGCGGCTCGGGCCGGCAGCAGTCCCGCGGCAAGTCGCCGGTGCCGGGCCTGTCCTCGAAGAAGGGCAAGGCCAAGGCGGGGTCGATCGACGTCCAGGGCCTGCCGCGCAACGAGCTGGCCGACCTCATCGCCCAGGTGAACGACCAGATGCTGGCCGCGGCCCGCGAACTGCAGTTCGAGGTCGCCGCCCGGCTGCGCGACGAGCTGGCGGAGCTGAAGAAGGAGCTGCGGCAGCTCGACGCCGCGCACGCCTGAGCGGCCGCGCCCGGAGGCTCGACCCGAGCCTGCGAGGGGTGAGGAGGGCGTGGTCCTCTCTCTCGCAGGCTCGCGGCGGGGCCCTGAAGCGGGGCCTGGTGGGGCCGGGAGCGGGTCCGGATTGCCTAGGGTCGCGCGGGTGGAGCGCGATCAGCTGGTCGAGTACTGCCTGGCCAAGCCGGGGGCGGAGGAGACCTACCCCTGGGGCGAGGCGGAGCTGGTCGCCAAGGTGGGCGGCAAGGCGTTCGCCTTCATCGGCCTGGACACCGGCACCGTCGGGGTGAAGTGCGGCCGCGACGCCGCCGAGGCAGCGGAGTGGCGGGAGCGCCATCCGGGCGCGATCGTGGCCAGCTCCTACATCGGGCGCTACGGCTGGAACGCCGTCGACTGGACCGGCACGGTCCCCGACGACGAGGTCCGGGAGCTCGTCGACACGTCGTACGACGCGGTCGTCGCCGCGCTGCCCCGGAGCCGACGGCCCATCGCACCCTGACACCCCCGGTGCCCCGACCCGCCGCGAGGCCCGGACCCGCCGCCATGGGCGCTCGAGCGGTGACCGGGCTCACCCCCGGGCGACGGGAACTCCGTCGGCCGCTCGTTCGTCCCCTGTGTGGACCCGCGGTGCGAGCCGGCGATGCCGCTTGCCCGGACCCGGGTCCGCACGTGGAGGGGAGTATCCCTACGCGGCGGGGTCGTCATCACGGGGTCTCTCGGGGATCTCCGGTCCTGCCGGTCGCGCCCGCGGCGGGAGAGACCTCCGGCACTGACACGTCTGCCAGTACCGGAGGAAACAACCCGTGGACGTCCCCTTCTGGATCTGGGCGATCACCGTCGCCGCCATCGTCGGAATGCTCGTGTTCGACTTCGTCGGCCACGTGCGCACGCCGCACGCACCCACCCTGCGCGAGTCCGCCACCTGGTCAGCGGTCTACGTCGGCATCGCCGTCGTGTTCGGGCTGCTCGTGCTGTGGTTCGCCGGGCCCCAGTACGGCGGTGAGTACTTCGCCGGCTTCATCACCGAGAAGAGCCTCTCGGTGGACAACCTGTTCGTCTTCGTCCTGATCATGAGCAGCTTCGCGGTGCCCCGGGAGCTGCAGCAGAAGGTGCTGCTCTTCGGCATCGCGTTCGCCCTCGCGCTGCGGACGGTCTTCATCCTCGTCGGCGCCGCCGCGATCGAGAACTTCAGCTGGGTCTTCTACCTGTTCGGCGCCTTCCTCATCTGGACGGCGTACGCCCAGGCGAAGGGCGGCGGTCACTCGCACGACGAGAGGTTCGAGGAGAACGGCGTCCTCCGCCTCACCCGGCGGCTGCTGCCGACCACCGAGGAGTACCACGGCGACCGCTTGACCACGACGATCAAGGGCAAGCGCTACATCACCCCGCTGGCGATCGCGCTGGTGGCCATCGGCAGCGCCGACATCCTGTTCGCCGTCGACTCGATCCCGGCGATCTTCGGGCTGACCCAGGAGACCTACCTGGTCTTCACCGCCAACGCCTTCGCGCTGCTCGGCCTGCGGCAGCTGTTCTTCCTGCTCGACGGCCTGCTCGACCGGCTCGTCTACCTCTCGTACGGGCTCGCGGTCATCCTCGGCTTCATCGGCGTCAAGCTGGTCATCCACGCGCTGCACACCAACGAGCTGCCGTTCGTCAACGGCGGGGAGCACGTGACCGTCGTCCCGGAGATCCCGACCTGGTTGTCCCTGGCGGTCATCCTCGGCACGCTGGTGGTGACGACCGTGGCGAGCCTGGCGAGCAACCGGCGCGACCGGGCGCGGGCTGCCGCACCTGGTCGCGCACGTTCCGGGGGCGTCCTCGAGGGGAACTCTCCCGACCAGGCCGCCGGGGACGACGGCCGCAGCACCGGCTCCTCCGTGGTCGCCGGGACCGCCGCCAGCAGCGGCGCGGACCGGTCGTCCACCGACTGAACACCGTCCCCGGCGGACGTCCCAGGACGTCCGCCGGGGCTCTGCCCACATCCATCGCCGTCGGCCGGGCCGATCGGCCGCACCGTAGAGTGAGCCTCCGTGGATCTGCCCGTCTGGTTCGAGGTCGCGACGTTCGTGGGGCTGACCGTCCTGCTGCTCGCCGACCTCGCGATCGTCGCCCGCCGCCCGCATGAGCCCTCCTTCAAGGAGGCGAGCCTGTGGGTCAGCTTCTACGTCGCGCTGGCCCTGCTCTTCGGCGTGCTGCTGCTGGTGTTCACGAACGGGCAGTTCGCGACGGAGTTCTACGCGGGCTGGCTGACCGAGTACAGCCTGTCGGTCGACAACCTGTTCGTCTTCGTGATCATCATGGCCCGCTTCCGGGTGCCGCGGCACCTGCAGCAGGAGGCCCTGATGGTCGGGATCATCATCGCGCTGATCCTGCGCGGGATCTTCATCCTGGCCGGCGCCGCACTCATCTCCCAGTTCACCTGGGTCTTCTACTTCTTCGGCGCCTTCCTGGTCTACACCGCGATCAACCTCGTCCGGCACCGCAACGAGGACGAGGACTACGAGGAGAACGCGTTCATCCGGCGGATGCGCCGGGTGCTCCCGATGACCGCGGACTTCCAGGGCGCGAAGATCCGGGTGACGGAGAAGGGCCGGAAGCTCTGGACGCCGATGGTCATCGTCTTCCTGGCCCTGGGGACGACGGACCTGATCTTCGCCCTCGACAGCATCCCGGCGATCTTCGGCCTCACCCGGGAGCCGTTCATCGTCTTCACGGCCAACGTCTTCGCGCTCATGGGCCTGCGCCAGCTGTACTTCCTGCTCGGCGGGCTGCTCAAGCGGCTGGTCTACCTCTCCCTGGGCCTCGCCGTGATCCTTGCCTTCATCGGCGTCAAGCTGGTCATGGAGGCCCTGCACGAGAACACCGTGCCGTTCATCAACGGCGGGGAGCACATCGAGGCCGTGCCGACCATCCCGATCTGGCTGTCGCTGTCGATCATCCTCGGCGTCCTCGCGATCGCGACGATCGCCAGCCTGATCAAGACCCGCGGCGAGATGCCGGAGGAGTCGCCGGCCGACGAGGAGGTCGCGGGCACGGTGCAGACGCAGGGCCCGGAGGCGCTGGCCGACGCCGAGCGCCGCACGGAGACCGTGGCCGAGGGCGACGAGGTGGGGGAGGACACGCGCCGCCGCTGAGGCGCCGCCCCCCATGCGTCCTGCCGACCTGGCGCTGCTGCGCACCCCCGGCGTCCCGGCGGTCTCCCCGGACGGCCGGATGGCCGTCGTGGCCGTCACCCGGCTCGACCTGGACGCCGACGAGTACCGCAGCCAGCTGTGGGCCGTGCCCACCGACGGGTCGGCGCCCGCCCGGGCGCTGACCTCGGGCGCCCGGGACACCACGCCGGCGTTCTCCCCGGACGGCCGGTGGCTGGCCTACCTGGGCGCCGAGCCGGGCGGCCGGCCGCAGGTGCACGTGCTGCCCACCGCCGGTGGGGCGCCGCGACGGCTGACCGGGCACCCGCTCGGCGCCGGCGCACCGGTGTGGTCGCCGGACTCCCGCCGGCTGGCGTACACCGCGCGGGTGCCCGAGCAGGGGCGCTACGGCACCGACCCGGACGTCGCGCCCGAGGCCGAGCCGCCGCGGCTGATCACCACCCTGCGGTACCGGCTCGACGGCGTCGGCTTCGTCGTGGACCAGCACAGCCACGTGTTCGTCCTCGACCTGCCCCCGGACGGCGCGGACGACGCCACGTCACCGCCCCCGCCGCGGCAGCTCACCGACGGCCCCGCCGACGACGGGGACGTCGCCTGGAGCCCGGACGGCGCGGAGCTGGCCTTCGTGTCCGCGCGCCACCCGCGCGCCGACCGCGACCTGGTGCGCGACGTCCACGCCGTCCCGGCGGCGGGCGGGGCCCTGCGGCGGGTCACCGACGGGCGGGCCGACTGCTCCCGGCCCGTCTACGACCCGACCGGCACCTGGCTGTACCTGACCGCCCGGCCCGACCTGGGCCCCGACGGCACCGACGACGTCGCCCGCAGCGCGACGCTGTGCCGCGTCCCGGCCGGCGGCGGGCCCCTCGAGCCGCTGCTGGACCCGGAGGAGACCGACCGCGGGGACGAGACGCCCGCGACCGTGCTGGCCGACGGCGCCGCGCTCCTCGGCGTGCAGCGGCGCGGCGCGGTCGAGCTGCTGCGGGTGCCGCTGGCCGGCGGGGCGCCCGAGGCGCTGGTCGACGGGCCGTTCACCGTCCGCGGGATCGCGGCCGGCGGGGGCGCCGTCGTAGCCACCGTGGCACACGACCGCTCCGCGGGGGAGCTCATCGCCATCACGCCCGGCCGGCGCCGGCTGCTCACCGGCTTCGGCCGCGCGCTGGGTGCCACCGGCCGGCTGCACCGGGCGGGCGAGGTCACCGCGGCCGCCCCCGACGGGTCCCCGGTGCACGGGTGGGTCACCGTGCCCGACGGGCCGGGTCCGCACCCGGTGGTCCTGCTGCTGCACGACGGCCCCTACCGGCAGGACGGCTGGTCGCTGCTCGACGACGCGCAGGTGCTGGTCACGGCCGGCTACGCCGTCGTCCGGTGCAACCCGCGCGGGTCGTCCGGCTACGGGCAGGCGCACGGGCGGGTGCTCCGCGGCGCGCAGGGCACCGTCGACGCCGCCGACGTCGTCGCCCTCCTCGACGCCGCCCTGGAGGACCCCGCCCTGGACGCCGACCGGGTCGGGGTCATGGGCGTCGGCTACGGCGGCTCCCTCGCCGCGCTGCTGATCGGGCGCACCCCGCGCTTCGCCGCGGCGGTCGTGGAGGGCGCCTGCCTGGACCCGGGGAGCGCCGTCGGCACCGCGGAGCAGAGCGTTCTCGCGCAGGCCGGGTCGATCACCACCCCGACGCTGGTGGTCCACGGCGAACAGGACTGGCGCTGCCCGGTCGAGCAGGCGCACCGGCTCTACGCCGAGCTGAGAAGACGAGGGGTGCCCGCGGAGCTCCTGCTGTTCCCGGGGGAGGGGCACGAGCTGGCCCGGTCCGGCCGCCCGCGACACCGGCTGGCCCGGGTGGGGCACCTGCTGCGCTGGTGGGGCCGGTGGCTGCCGACCGCGGAGGACCCCGCCGAGCAGCTCGCGGAGCTGCCCGGCGAGGTGGTGGACCACGAGGTGGCGGACGACGACCCGCTCCCGGTCACCGACGGCCGGCCGCTGACCGTGCGCGCCCAGCGGCTGGCGTGAGCTGCGGGTCGCCGGCGCCCCGTGGCTGTCAGACGCGGTGACACCGGCCGGCTTCCGCGCCCCGTGTAAGGACCCCGCTGCCCCCCACCGCTCGCAAGCTCGCGGCGGGACCCTGCAGCGCGGCCACCACCGCTCGTTCCTCGCTGCGATGCTCCCGTGGCTGTCAGACGGCGGCGGCCCGCTCGGCGGCGTGCTCCGCGACGAACGAACGCAGCACCGGGTACACCTCGGCCTCCCAGCGGGAGCCGCTGAACACGCCGTAGTGACCGACGCCCGGCTGCAGGTGGTGCCGCTTGTGCTCGTCGGGGATCCCGGTGCACAGCGCGTGCGCCGCCTCGGTCTGACCCGGGGAGCAGATGTCGTCGCGGGCGCCCTCGACGGTGAGCAGCGCGGTCCGCCGGATCGCGCCGGGGTCGACCGGCTGCCCGCGCCAGGTGAACCGGCCCAGCGCGAAGTCGTGGTCCATGAAGATGCGGCCGACGGTCTCCAGGTAGAACTCGGCCGGGACGTCCATCACGGCGCCGTACTCGTCGTAGAACGCCCGCGTCGCGGCCGCCCGCTCGGCGTTGCCCGCCACCAGGTCGCGGTACATCTGCAGATGGGCGCCCCAGTGCCGGCGCGGGTTCATCGACATGAAGGCGGTCAGCTGCACCACCCCCGGGTAGACCCGCCGCCCTGCGCCGGGGTAGCGGGCGGGCACCGTGTCGATGAGCCGGCGCTCGTAGGCCGACAGCGGCCGCTTCGCCGCGGCCTCGTTCACCCGGTTCGGGTTGACCCGCGTGTCGACCGGCCCGGCCATCAGCGTCACGCTCCGCGGCTGGGCGTCGTCGTCCGCCGCCGCGAGCAGGGACACCGCCGCCAGCACCGGGACGGCGGGCTGGCAGACCGCCACCACGTGCGCGTCCGGTCCCAGGTGCCGCAGCGCCGTCATGACGTGCTCGATGTACTCGTCGAGCCCGAACGGGCCGTGCTCCACCGGGATGTCCCGGGCGTTGTGCCAGTCGAGCACGTACACGTCGTGGTCGGACAGCAGCGTGCGGATCGTCGGCCGGATCAGCGTGGTGAAGTGGCCGGACATCGGCCCGACGACGAGCACCTTCGGCTGGTCGGTGACGGAGGGCTTCGCGAAGTGCAGGAGGGTGGCGAACGGGGTGGCCGTCAGGGGCTCCTCGCGCACGTCGGCCAGCCGGTCGCCGACCGGCACCACGTCGATGCCGTACTCCGGCCGGTGGTGGGTGGGGCGGGCGCGCGCCACGATGTCGCAGGCCGCCCGGAGGTGGCGCACCGCGGTCCGGCCGGAGAGCGCGGTCGGCAGGGTGGAGAGGGCCCGGGCGGTGAGCCCGGAGGCCGTCACGACGGGCGTGCTCGCCCGGCGGTTCCACTCGTACGCGGTGTAGAGCATGGGGACCTGCCTGTTCCTCGGTGCGGGCGGCGACGGTGACGCACGTCACTGTGCCAGCGACGTTAACGGCGGTTCGCGTGCGGCGCGCGGCGGGGCGGTCGTGTCGTCCCACGGGTACCGGCTGCACCACCGGTGCTGGCAGGGTGGGCGGACCGCCGACACGAGGAGGCCCTGGGTGGTCGAGCGCCGCGTTCCCCGCTGGTCCGAGCTGCGTGAGCTCGTCCGTCCGCGACCGCTGTCCGGCGACGCGACCGACCGGCGGCTGGCCGCGGCGGCGACCGTCGGGGACCTGCGCACGATCGCCCGCCGCCGGGTGCCGCGCGCGGTCTTCGACTACACCGACGGCGCAGCCGGTGCGGAGGAGAGCCTGCGGCGCTCCCGCGAGGCGTTCACCCGCCTGGAGTTCCGGCCGAGCGTGCTGCGCGACGTCTCCGTCGTCGACCCGTCGACGACGGTCCTCGGCCGCCCGGCGGCCCTCCCGCTGGTCTTCGCGCCGACCGGCTTCACCCGGCTCATGCACACCGAGGGGGAGTCCGCCGTCGGCCGGGTGGCCGCGCGGGTGGGCATCCCGCACGCGTTGTCGACCATGGGGACGACGACGATCGAGGCCCTCGCCGCGGCCGCGCCGGGCGGGCGCCGGTGGTTCCAGCTCTACCTGTGGCGCGACCGCGAGGCCAGCGAGGCCCTGGTCGCGCGGGCTGCCGCGGCCGGCTACGAGGCGCTGGTGCTCACCGTCGACACCCCGGTGGCCGGGCCGCGGCTGCGCGACGTCCGCAACGGGTTCACCATCCCCCCGGCGCTCACCCTGCGGACGGTGGCCAACGCCGCCGTCCACCCGCGCTGGTGGGTCGACCTGCTCACCACCGAGCCGCTCGAGTTCGCCTCCCTGCGCTCGTGGGGCGGCACCGTCGCCGAGCTCGCCGACCGCGTCTTCGAGCCGGCCGCGACCCTCGCCGACGTCCGGGACCTGCGGCAGCGGTGGTCCGGCGCGCTGGTCGTCAAGGGCGTGCAGACGGCGGAGGACGCCCGCGCCGTGGTGGACGCCGGCGCCGACGCCGTCGTCGTCTCCAACCACGGCGGCCGCCAGCTGGACCGCGCGCCCACGCCGCTGCTGGAGCTGCCCGCGGTCGTCGCGGCGGTGGGGGACCGGGCGGAGGTCTACCTCGACGGCGGCATCCTCGACGGTGCCGACGTCGTCGCCGCGGTGGCCCTGGGCGCGCGGGCCTGCCTCGTCGGGCGGGCGTACCTGTACGGGCTGATGGCCGGCGGCGAGCGAGGCGTGCAGCGGGTGGCCGACATCCTGTCCCGCGAGGTGGCGCGGACGCTGCAGCTGCTCGGCGTCCCGTCCGTCGCGGAGCTCACGCCGGACCGGGTGCGGCTGCCCGGCGCGCCGCAGCCGTTGCCGACGTCACCTGCGGCTTCCTAGGGTGCGTCATGGACGTCGTCGAGGTCGTGCCGTCGTTCGAGCAGTACGCGTACACGTTCGGCGGGGTGGCCCCGCTGCGGCGGGTGACACCGGGGACGGCGCTGCGGGTGTGGTCCGAGGACGCGTTCAACGGCGCGCTCCGCTCGACCAAGGACCTCTCGACGGAGAAGGTCGACCTGCGCTTCGTCAACCCGCAGACCGGCCCCTTCTACGTCGAGGGCGCCGAGCCCGGTGACACCCTCGCCCTGCACTTCGTCGCGATGGAGCCGGCCCGCGACTGGGGCGCCTCGGCCGCGATCCCGTTCTTCGGCGGGCTGACCAGCACCGACCGGACGGCGACCCTGCAGGACGCGCTGCCGGACACCACCTGGATCTACGAGCTCGACCGGGCCGCCAACACCGTCACCTTCGCCGCGCAGCACACCGACCTGCAGGTCGCGCTGCCGGTGGAGCCGATGCTCGGCACGGTCGGGGTCGCCCCGCCCGGCGGCGAGGTGCGCAGCTCGCTGGTGCCCGAGCGCTTCGGCGGCAACATGGACACCCCGCAGATGCGGCCCGGCACCACCTGCTTCCTCGGGGTCAACGTCGAGGGGGCGCTGTTCTCCGTCGGCGACGGGCACTACCGCCAGGGCGAGGGCGAGGCGTGCGGCACCGCCGTCGAGGGCGCGATGACCACGACGCTGATCGTCGAGCTGGTCAAGGGCGGGGCCCCGCTGTGGCCGCGGCTCGAGGACGACACGCACTGGATGACCGTCGGGTCCAGCCGGCCCCTGGAGGACGCCTGGCGGATCGGCCAGGTGGAGCTCGTGCGCTGGTTCGGCGAGCTCTTCGGCCTGCACCCGATGGACGGCTACCAGCTGCTGTCGCAGATCACCGAGGTGCCGATCGCCAACGTCGTCGACGCCAACTACAGCGCCGTGGTGAAGGCCCGCAAGTCCCTCCTGCCGCGGGCCACGGCCTACGGCGGGCTGCACGACGACCTCCGCCGCCGCGCGGCGACCCTGCTCTGACCCCTGGGAGGAACCCCGTGGACCTGCAGTTGACCGGCTCCCGCGTGCTCGTCACCGGCGGCACCCGCGGCATCGGCCGGGCGATCGTCGAGGCATTCGTCGACGAGGGCGCCGTCGTGGAGTTCTGCGCCCGCGACGCCGGCGAGATCGAGGTGGCCGAGAAGGAGATCGCCGGCCGCGGCGGGCGGGCCACCGGCGTCCGGCTCGACGTGCGGGACGGCGCGGCGCTGACCGACTGGGTGGCGGCGGCGGCCGGCCGGCTGGGCGGGCTGGACGCCGTCGTGGCGAGCGTCAGCGCGCTGGCCGTCCCGGACACCGAGGAGAACTGGTACGCCTCCTTCGAGGTCGACCTCATGCACACGGTGCGGCTCGCCACGGCCGCACTGCCGCACCTGGAGGCCAGCAGCAACGGCTCGATCGTGGCCATCTCCAGCGTCTCCGGCCGCGAGTCCGACTTCGCCTCGGGCCCCTACGGGACGATGAAGACCGCGATCGTCGGCTACATCAGCGGGCTGGCGTTCCAGCTGGCCGGCCGGGGGGTGCGGGCCAACGTCGTCTCCCCGGGCAACACCTACTTCACCGGCGGCATCTGGAACAGCATCGAGCAGGGCCAGCCCGAGCTGTTCGCGGACTCGCTGGCGCTCAACCCGACCGGCCGCATGGGGACGCCGGAGGAGATGGCCAAGGCCGTGGTCTTCCTGTCCAGCCCGGTGTCCAGCTTCACGACCGGCACGAACCTGGTCGTGGACGGCGCCCTGACGCGCGGCGTCCAGCTGTAGGAGGCGGGCGTGGCGATCATCTACCCGGTCCAGGCCGACGCACCCGAGCCCGAGGACGGCACCGACCCCGACTTCGGCGAGCTCGCCGCCGACCTGTCCGACAGCTGGCTGGTCGAGGTCGCCGTCAGCGACGACGGGGACGACGCCTGCTTCGGCCCGCTCACCGCGCGGGCGGCCTGGGACCTCGCCCTCGGCATCGACGAGCGCCGTCCGGGCTGGACGGTCTCCATCGTCCCGCTGCACGTCGCGGGCACCGCCGACGAGCTGGTCGCCCTCTTCGACGAGTGACCGGCGCCGGGCGCCCGGTCACGTCGACGTCCCGGCTCCCTCGACGGTGCCGGCGCCCTCCACGGGGGCGGCCGCGCCCCGCCACTGGCCGGCGGCCAGGACCCGCTCCCACATGACGCCGGCCACGGCGTAGCAGACCACCGCCCGCCAGGAGTCGTCGGACTGCCGCACCCAGCCCGCGAGCTCGCCCCGGTACCAGCGGCCGTCGGTGTGCCGGGCCTCGGCGCCGCCGTGGCCGGCCGGGAGGTACAGGTCGTCGGGTCCGGCGGTGCGGACGTCGATCTCGCTGTGCGGGGGCTCCCGGCCGGTGGCCTGCCGGACCAGCCACACGGCCAGGCGGGCCGCCTCGGTGGGACGCCACAGCGGCGCGCTGCGGTCGATCGCGGGGACGCTGAGGTACCAGTCGACTGCGCGTCGCCGGACGATCGCGACGTACTCGGACATGCCGGACCCCTCCGACGTTCCTCGTCTCCCGCGAGTGCCGGGCAAGCGGTGTCGTGCGGCGGGACCCGGGTCGCGGCGCACACGGGGCGGTCCTCCGGACGGCGGGGAGAGCGTGCCGGAGGTCGGCGTCCCCGGTCGGCTGCTCGGCCGGGGCCGGCTGCCCGGCACGGCGCAAGGCGACCGGGCGGCCCCAGTCTTCGTCACGCGGGGTCGGCGCGGTAGGGGCAGATCCCGTTTCGCTTCGGCGCCTCGGGGCCGGCCCGTCACCCACCGCCCTCTCGCCACTCCGGGGCGACGCCTCCCCGACGTGGTCAGCGGTCAGCCGGGACGGCCTCCCTCAGCTCCCCGGCCCGGGGCTGCCACCAGCTCGCGGGCGGCAGCGGCCACCGCCTCCGGGGTGAAGCCGAACTTCGTCTGCAGGTCCTTGAGCGGAGCCGAGGAGCCGAAGGTGCTCATGGCGATGATCCGGCCACCGGACCCCACCCAGCGGTCCCAGCCGAAGGACGAGGCCTGCTCGACGGCGACGCGGGCGGTGACGGACGGCGGGAGGACCTCGTCGCGGTAGCCCTGCGGCTGCCGGTCGAACAGCTCCATCGACGGCATGCTCACCACCCGGGAGGCGATGCCCTCGGAGACGAGCTGCTCGTGGGCGGCCACGGCGAGTGCGACCTCGCTGCCGGTGGCGATCAGGATGACGTCGGGGACGCGCTCAGGGTCACCGGCGAGCACGTAGGCGCCCCGCGCCACGCCGGCCGCGGAGGCGTAGCGGCTGCGGTCCAGCGTGGGCAGCGCCTGGCGGGAGAGCACGAGAGCGACCGGCTCGTGCCGCAGCGGCAAGATGGTCCGCCACGCCTCGACCACCTCGTTGGCGTCGGCGGGCCGCAGGTCGATCATCCCGGGCATCGCGCGCAACGAGGCCAGGTGCTCGACCGGTTGGTGGGTGGGACCGTCCTCGCCGACGCCGATGGAGTCGTGGGTGAAGAGGTGGATCACCGGCAGTTCCATCAGGGCCGACAGCCGCACCGCACCGCGCTGGAAGTCGGAGAAGATGAGGAACCCCGCCTGGTAGGCACGCACCTTCGACAACGCCAGCCCGTTGGCCACGGCCGCGGCGGCGTGCTCCCGCACGCCGAAGTGCAGGTTGCGCCCGCCCCGGTCGTCGGCGCCGAAGTCCCCGGCACCGGCGAAGGTGAGCCGGCTCTTGTTGGACGGCGCCAGGTCCGCCGACCCGCCCAGCAGCCAGGGCACCCGCTGTGCGATCGCGTTGAGCACCGTCCCGCTGGCATCTCGCCCCGCCATGCCCTTCGGGTCCGTCGGGAAGCGCGGCAGATCGGCGTCCCAGCCGTCGGGCAGCAGGCGGCGCTGCATCCTGTCCAGGCCTTCGGCGAGGTCGGGGTACTCGGTGGCGTAGCGGGCGTAGAGCTGTTCCCACGCGGTGCGCAGCTTCCGGCCGCGGCTGCGCACACCGTCCTGGAAGTCCGCATAGACGTCCTCGGGGACGAGGAACCGGGCATCCTCCGGCCAGCCGAAGAACCGCTTCGCCGCCCGTACCTCCTCCTCGCCCAGCGGCTCCCCGTGCGCCGCCGCGGTGCCCTGCTTGGTCGGTGCGCCGTACCCGATGACGGTGTCGACGATGATCAGCGTCGGCCGGTCGGCGGTGGCCTTGAACGAGGTGAACGCCCGATCGAGCGCGGCAAGGTCGTTCGCGTCGGTCACGTGCTCCACGGCCCAGCCGAGCGCGGTGAAGCGACGGGCGACGTCCTCGCTGAAGGCGAGGTCGATACTGCCCTCGATGGTGATGCGGTTGCTGTCGTAGATCCAGCACAGGTTCGACAGCCGCAGGTGCCCGGCCAGCGACGCCGCCTCAGCGCCGATGCCCTCCATCAGGTCGCCGTCACCGCACAGGGCGTAGACGTCGTGGTCGAACAGCTCGAAGCCCGGCCGGTTGAACGCCGCCGCCTGCCACTGCCCGGCGATCGCCATGCCGACGCTGGTGGCGATGCCGGTGCCCAGCGGGCCGGTGGTGCACTCCACACCGGAGGTCCACCGGTACTCGGGATGCCCCGGTGTCTTCGAGTCCAGTTGCCGGAAGCGACGCAGGTCCTCCAGTGAGACGGCGGGTTTCCCGCGGGTCTCGTACTGCGAGTCCACCGACGTGACGCCGGAGAGGTGGATGAGGTTGTAGAGCAAGGTGGAGGCGTGTCCCACCGAGAGCACGAACCGGTCCCGGTTCGCCCAGATCGGCAGCTCGGGGTCGTAGCGCAGGTGGTTCTGCCACAGCGTGTACGCCACCGGCGCAAGCGCCATCGCCGTGCCCGGGTGCCCGGAACGAGCGGCCTGGACGGCGTCCATGGCCAGGGTCCGGATGGTGTTGATCGACCGCCAGGCGCGGTCGGCGTCACCGGCGGCGCCCTCGGTGCTGGAGGCGTTGGTGCTCTGGCTCATGCTCTCGCTCTCGCGTGTGCGTGGAGGCCCGGTCGGGTCGAGGTCAGTCGCAGCGAGCCCGCGCCATGTCCTCCTCGAGCGCGATCTCGGTCGCGGAGTCGGCCTGTCCGCTCGCGGCCTCGTAACCGCGGATGGCATCGACCTTCGCCGCCGACGCGGAGGCGGGGTCGAAGCGGTAGCCCAGGTACTCCCGGACGAGCCGCCGGGCCAGCTCGATGCCGATGACCCGCTGACCCAGGCAGAGCACCTGGGCGTCGTTGCTGAGCACGGCCCGCTCCACGGAGAAGCTGTCGTGCGCGGTCACCGCCCGGATTCCCGGGACCTTGTTGGCACTGATCGCCACGCCGAGGCCGGTCCCGCAGACCAGCACCGCCCGGTCGGCCTTGCCCTCCGCGATGAGCTGCGCGGCGGCCACCGCCACGTGCGGGTAGGCGGTGGTGTCGTCGGCGTTCACGCCCACGTCGGTCACCTCGGCAACCCGCTCGTCGCCCTGCAGGTCCGCCTTCAGCGTCTCCTTGTACTGCAGTCCCGCGTCGTCGGATCCGACGACGACCCTCAGCCGGTCGGACATGCGCAAGCTCCTCTGTTCGTTCGTCGTTGGGAAGGGAGACGGCCGTCAGGCCTCGCCGAGGACGCGGCCGACCGTGCGCAGGCAGGCGGCCAGGGACATCGCTCCGGCGTCGGGCGTGCCGACGCTGCGCTCTGCCAGTGGACGGGCCCGCCCCACCTTCGGCCGCAGCGCGGCGGTGTCCTGCGCGGCCTGCTCCGCGCGGCGCGCGGCGTCGTCCCAGGCCGGCCACAGGTGCTGCCCGCCGTCCACGGCGGCGGACAACGCCTCGGTGAACGGCAGCAGGGCGTCGAGCATGGTCTTGTCCCCCGGTTCGGCCTTGCCGAGCCGGACGAGGGCGTCGTAGCCGTCGCGGACCGCGGCGGCGACCACCTCCGGTGTCGGGACGCCGGAGTCACCGATCCGCTGCCCGACCGCGGCGAGCGCCGCGCCCCAGAGGACGCCGGAGGTGCCGCCGGCCTTGGCCGCCCAGGCGTCGCCGGCCTGCACGAGCACCGTGCCGGGACCGGCCCCGGTGTCGAGGGCGGCGCGGGCGGCGTCGCGCGCGGCCGCGGTGCCGCGCACCATGCCGCGCCCGTGGTCGCCGTCACCGGCGACGGCGTCGATGCGCCCCAGCTCCTCCTCCATCGCGGCCATGTCCTGGGCCATCGCCGACACCGCGGCCACGACGCGGACGGCGCAGTCGCGGGTCGCCTCGTCGACGACGGCGGCCCCGGCGGTACCGGCGGCGCTCACGGTGGCCTCGCCGGCCGAGCGGAGCTCCTCACCGCCCTCGGCGCCGAGCGCGCCCTTGCGGTACGCGGGGGTGTCGGCCGGAGCGCGCCAGAAGCGGTCGAGCTCCTCGTCCAGCCACATCAGGGTCAGGGAACAGCCGGCCATGTCGAGGCTGGTGACGAGTTCGCCCACCTCTGGCTCGACGACCTCCAGTCCGGCGTCGCGGAGCCGGCGGGCCACGGACGCCCAGACGATGAACAGTTCCTCGTACTTGGTGCGCCCGAGTCCGTTGAGGATCGCCGCGACGCGCGTGCCGGCCCCCGCCGGCGTCTCGGCGAGCAGCCCGTCGACCAGGATCCCGGCGAGCTCCGAGGCGGTGGGCATCGGCTGCTCGGAGACACCGGGCTCGCCGTGGATGCCCAGGCCGAGGCCCATCATCCCCTGCGGCACGGTGAACAGCGGCTCCTGGGCGCCGGGCATGGTGCAACCGTCGAAGGCCACGCCGAGCGTGCGGGTGCGGTCGTTGGCCAGCCGGGCCACCCGCTCCACGCCGTCGAGGTCGTAGCCCTCCTCCGCCGCCGCCGAGGCGCACTTGAAGACGGTGAAGTCGCCGGCGATGCCGCGCCGCTTGGTGATCTCCGAGACCGGCGCGCTGGCCACGTCGTCGGTCACCGCGAAGTACCGGGCGTCGATGCCCTCGGACCGCAGGCGGTCGACGCCGAGCCCGAAGTTCATCACGTCGCCGGCGTAGTTCCCCGTGGTCAGCAGCACGCCGGCACCGGCGTCCACGGCCCGGCCGACCGAGGCCGCCTCCGCGGCCGACGGCGAGGTGAACACGTTCCCGATCACCGCCCCGTCGGCGAAGCCGGGGCCGACCACCCCGCAGAAGGCGGGGTAGTGCCCGGACCCGCCGCCGACGACGACGCCGACCTTGCCCGGCCGCGGTCGACTCGCGCGGACGACGCCACCGGGGACGCCCACCACGCGGCCGGCGTGGGCGTCGAGGAAACCGGTGACCATGTCCTCGGTGAAGGTGGCCGGGTCGTCGTACAGGCGGGTCACGGACGTCCTCCCATGGACGAGGGGGTGAGGGGGTGCGCCGGCACCGGCCGCCGGCCCGCGGGCGGCGGCCGGTGCCGGCGGTCAGCGGATGGTGTAGCCGCCGTCGACCAGGAGGTCCGCGCCGTTGACCATGCGCGCGGCGTCGGAGGCCAGGAAGACGGCAGCCGCGGCGATCTCCTCCGGCAGGGCGAACCGGCCGGTCGGGATCAGTGCCTTGAGGGCGTCGCCCTTGGGGCCCTCCCACGCCTTGCGGCCGAGGTCGGTGAGGACCACGGTCGGGGAGATCGAGTTGACCGTGACCCCACGGCCAGCCCATTCTGCAGCCAGGACCTTGGTCACGCCGACCACGCCGAACTTGGACGCGCAGTAGGCGACGTGCTGGTCGAGAGCGACCGAGGCCGCCTGCGAGGCGAGGTTGATGATCGCGCCCCGCCCAGCGGCGAGCATGTGCCGCCCGACCGCCTGAGCCACGAAGAAGGTGCCGGTCAGGTTCACGTCCAGAGTCGTCCGCCAGGCGGACACGCCGATCTCCTCGGCGGGTGCGAGCATGACGACTCCGGCGCTGTTGACGAGCACGTCGATGCGCCCGAAGGCGTCGATCACCATCGCGACGGCGTTCTCCACCGAGTCGGGGTCGGAGACGTCGCAGCTGAACGCACGGGCGCCGTTGCCGACCGCATCGGCGTGCCGCTGTGCCACCTCCCCGTTCAGGTCGACGATCGCCACCTGCGCGCCCTTGGCCGCGTACGCCTGGGCGATCGCCCCCCCGATCCCGGACGCGCCTCCCGTGACGAGGGCGACCTTCCCGTCCAGGTCGAACGACAGGTCGACGGTCGGAGTGTCGTCGGGCATGGGTGGTCTCTCCTCAGAGGAGTGGACGGACGGTGATCACACGGCTTCGGCGATAAGCAACAAGAGCGCTGCGGAACGCAACATCTCAGATGTGACAACCTCCGTCAACACTCTTTACTTCTCACACTCTGCTCGTTACGTTCCCGCCATCGCCACGTGGTAAGGGCCGCGGGCGGACGACCCTCCGGGAGAGATCTCCATGGCAACCAGTCCCGCGCTCGAGGTGCGAGACCTGCACAAGGCCTTCGGCGGGGTACCGGTGCTCCGCGGGGTCAGCTTCTCCATGCACCCGGGCCGCCTCATCGCCCTCGCCGGGGAGAACGGGGCCGGGAAGTCCACCCTGATGAAGATCGCCACCGGCCAGGTGCGCCCGGACGCCGGGCAGGTCCTGATCAACGGTCAGCTGCTCACCCACCACGACCCTCTGCACGTGCGCAAGCTGGGGGTGGCCATCGTCCCGCAGGAGCTGGCGCCGTACCCCGACCTGACGGTCTACGAGAACCTCTTCGTCGGCCGTGAGTCACGGACGCCGGCCGGGACGCTCAACCGGCGGGCGATGATCGCCGAGGCCCGCGAGATGCTCGAGGTCTTCGACGTCGACATCGACCCCCGCACACGGATGAACCGGCTGTCGGTGGCCCTCACCCAGATCGTCGAGATCGCCAAGGCCACCACCTGGGGCGCCAAGGTGCTCTTCCTGGACGAGCCGACGTCGTCCATCCCCGAGCGCGAGGTCGACCGGCTCTACGCGGTCGTGCGGCGCCTCAAGGAACAGGGCGTGGCCATGCTCTACACGACCCACCGGATGGCGGAGATCCAGGAGCTCGCCGACACCGTGGTCGTCCTCCGCGACGGGCAGCTGGTGCTCGACGCGCCGCTCGAGGAGACGTCGGAGGACGGCATCGTCCGGGCGATGATCGGCCGCGATCTCGGCGACCTCTTCCCCGAGACCGGTCCGGTGTCCTCGGAGGTCGGGCTACGGGTGTCCGGGCTCCAGCTGGAGCGCGGTGGCCCCGCCGTGGACCTCACCGTCAACAAGGGCGAGATCCTCGGGCTCGGTGGCCTCGTGGGCGCGGGGCGGACCGAGATCGTCGAGGCGCTCTTCGGCATCCGGCACTCGGTGGAGGGCGCCGTCGAGGTCGCAGGCCGCCCCGTCACGCGCAACGCTCCCGCGGAGGCCATCCGCGCCGGCGTCGCCCTGGTGCCGGAGGACCGCAAGGGAGCCGGTCTCGTCCTCACCCGCTCCGTGCTGGACAACGGCAGCCTCCCGCACCTGTCGTCGTTCTCCGTGGCGGGCTGGATCCAGGGACGGCGCCGGCGGGCCGCGGTGGGCAAGGCCACCGAGTCCGTCTCGCTGCGCTCCCGCGGCCTCGACCAGACCGTCGGGACGCTGTCGGGTGGCAACCAGCAGAAGGTCGTCCTGGCCCGCTGGCTGACCCACAACACCAACGTGCTGCTCCTGGACGAGCCCACCCGTGGCGTGGACGTCGGCGCCCGCGGGGAGATCTACTCGATCATCCGGGACCTGGCCGCCTCCGGGCTGGCGGTCGTCCTCGTCAGCTCCGACATGCCGGAGCTGATCGGGTTGAGCCACCGGGTGCTCGTCGTCCGCGCCGGGGGCATCGCCGGCGAGCTCGATCGGGCCGCCCTCGACCGGGACGACGCCCAGGAGCAGATCTTCCGCCTGGCCAGCGGTCAGGCCACCCCGATCACCGACGGCTCGTCCGCTGCCTGACCCCCTTCGTCCCGCCACGCCGCCCCACCATCCAGGAGTCCCCCGTGAGCACATCCACGTCGGTCACCACACCGGGCCTGCCCGCGCCTGACCAGGCGCCCTCCACGTCCCGCTGGAACCGGGCGCGGATCGAGGAGCTGCTGATCCGCAACTCCATGGTCATCGTCCTGCTGCTGGTCATGGCGTACTTCAGCTACGAGAGCGCGCGCTTCGCCACCCTCTCCAACTTCCGCACGATCCTCATCGCCGCGGCCCCGTTCGCGCTCGTCGCCCTCGGCCAGACCCTGGTGATCCTGACGGGCGGCATCGACCTCTCGGTGGGCAGCGTCATCGCCCTCAGCGCCATGACCGGCGCCTCGGTGGTCCTCGGCCATCCGGAGCGGCTGTGGCTGGCGGTGGCCGCCGGGGTCGGGGTGGGCCTTCTCGCCGGTCTGGTCAACGGGCTGGTCATCAGCCGGCTCAACGTCGCACCCTTCGTGACCACGCTCGGCATGCTGACCGCTGCATCCGGTCTGGCGTACGTCATCGGTGGTGGTGCACCGATCAACGGCCTGCCCAGCGAGTACGGCCGGATCGCGAACACCCAGATCCTGGGCCTGCAGGCCCCCGTCATCATCATGATCCTCGGGTTCGTCGTCCTCGGCGCCGTGATGAAGCGAACCGCCTTCGGCCTGCGCATCTACGCCGTCGGCGGCAACCGCACCGCGGCCGAGGTCGCCGGCGTCAACACCCGCCGCACGCTCACCAGCGTCTACGTCCTCAGCGGCGCCCTCGCCGGGCTCTCCGGGATCATCCTCTCGTCCCGCGTCATCTCCGGCCCGCCCAACCTCGGCGCCGGATACGAACTGGACGCCATCGCCGCCGTCGTCATCGGCGGAGCGAGCCTCATGGGTGGCCGCGGCACCATCTGGGGCACCCTGCTCGGCCTCCTGCTGATCCAGACGCTCAACAACGGGCTGGACATCCTCGTCGTCCCGGCGTACTGGCAGGCGGTCATCAGCGGCGTCCTCATCGTGAGTGCCGTGGCCGTCGACATGTGGGCCTCCCGGCGCCGCACCACGTAGCCACCTCGACCCGGTCTCCGGGCCGCATTCCAGCAAGCCCCGGGGCTCAACCGTGCCCCGTGTCCCGAGCACGACAGCAAAGGAGCAACCGATGGTTCGAGGAACGATGCGCCGCGGGGCGGTCGCCCTGGGGGGTGTCCTCCTGCTGGGCACCGCCGCCTGTGGCGCCGGCGACGAGTCGGCGAACGCCGACGGCGAGGGCCCCATCCGGGTCGGCGTGACCGTCTACGACATGTCGTCGTTCATCACCCAAGGCCAGGAGGGGATGGAGGCCTACGCCGAGGCCAACAACATCGAGCTCCTGTGGAACTCGGCGGGCAACGACGTCTCCACCCAGGCCACCCAGGTCGATCAGCTGGTCAACGCCGGCGTCGACGCCATCATCATCGTCCCGGTGCAGGCCGACTCCCTCGGCCCGCAGCTGCAGGCGGCCCAGGCGGCGGACATCCCGGTGATCGCCGTCAACACGACGCTCACCGACGAGAGCGCGATCACCAGCTCCGTCCTGCCCGACGACGTCGCCGCCGGCGCGCAGGAGATGCAGATGATGGCCGATGCGCTCGGCGGCCAGGGCAACATCCTCATCCTGCAGGGTCCGCTCGGCTCCTCCCCGGAGCTGGACCGCACCGAGGGCATCCAGTCCGTCCTCGAGGAGAACCCGGGCATCAACGTCCTCGCGATGGACACCGCGAACTGGAAGCGGGACGAGGCCGTCAACAAGGTCAAGAACTGGATCTCCAGCTTCGGTGACCAGATCGACGGCGTCGTCGCCGAGAACGACGACATGGGGCTCGGCGCCGTGCAGGCCCTCAACGAGGCCGGCATGGACGTGCCGGTCGTCGGCATCGACGGTATCGAGGACGGCCTGAGGGCGGTCCAGAACGGCGACTTCATCGGTTCGTCGCTCCAGCACGGCCGGGTGGAGCTCGGTGCCGGCCTTGCCGTGGCGAAGCGCGTCGTCGATGGCGAGCAGGTCGAGAAGCAGTACACCTATGTCATGCCGCCCATCACCTCGGAGAACGTCGACCAGTACATGGCGAACGTGGTGACGGAGAAGGACGCGTTCCTCGAGCGCCTCCCCGACCTGATCCAGCAGAACCTCGAGTCCGGGGACATCGCGAACGAACAGTGACACCGGGCGTGGTGGGGGCCGGCATCCCGGCCCCCACCACGCCCGTCTGACGCAGAGCGGTCGCTCGTGCCGACGTCCATCGCGTGGTAGGGAGTGGAGGCCCGCATGTCCAACCCTGTCCGGAGGAACTCGGTGTCAGCAGGCTCGGAGAGCAGCGATCGGAGCCGCGCCCCACATCACCTGCGCCCCAGCGAACGGCACGACGCGATCACCGAGCTGGTGCTCAGCGCGGGATCGATGCGCATCGAGGAGCTCGCCGAGCGCTTCGGTGTGAGCACCATGACCGTCCACCGCGACCTCGACACCCTCGAAGCCCGCGGCATCCTGCGCAAGTCGCGGGGTGTGGTGACCGCAGTGGCCACCAGCCTGTTCGAGTCGAGCCCGGAGTACAGGGACCGGGAGAACCGGCAGGAGAAGCAGGCGCTGGCGGGGGCGGCCTTCAGCCTCGTGGAACCCGGCCAGGCGGTCATCCTGGACGACTCGACGACCGGGTTGCACCTGGCCCACATGCTGCCGCAGCGCCAGCCGCTGACGGTCATCACGAACTTCCAGCGCGCCATCACGGAGCTTGTCGGGCACCCGGGGATCGCCCTGATCGCACTGGGCGGCCAGCACTATCAGTGGTGCGACGCGTACATGGGCAGCGTCACGCTCGACGCCCTGCGCTCGCTGCGCGCCGACATCCTCTTCATGTCCACGCCGGCGATCACCGACGACATCTGCTTCCACCAGCACCACGACGCGGCACTCGTCAAACGGGCCATGTTCGAGTCAGCTGCCAAGCGCGTCCTCATGGTGGACCACTCCAAGTTCACCAAGCGGGCTCTGCACGCGCACATCGCCGTCCCCGACTTCGACGTGGTCGTCGTCGACGCGGCCACGTCACCCGATGACGTCTCACGACTGCGGGACAAGGGCGTCACGGTCCTGGTCGCGGAGGCCGATGCCGCCGAGCAGATGCCCCCCGCCGTCGCGTTCTGACCGGTCGCCGAACGGGCATCCGAGCGGGACAGGGCTTGGCCACCTCACGCCCGAACGGCACGAGCCGGCCGGCGACGGATCCCGACCGAGGGCAGCCGGCGCCTCGGAGCCGGCCCCGACCGGCTACCAGCCGCGCGCCCGCCACTCGCCCAGATGCGGGCGCTCGGCGCCGATCGTGGTGTCCTTGCCGTGGCCGGGGTAGACCCAGGCGTCGTCGGGCAGGACGGCGAACAGCCGCTGCTCGACGTCGTCGATCAGGCTGGCGAAGCGCTGCGGGTCCTGCTGGGTGTTGCCGACCCCGCCCGGGAAGAGGCTGTCGCCGGTGAACACGTGCGTGCCGGCGTCCCCCGGGCCGCGCCAGACCAGCGCGATGCTGCCCGGCGTGTGCCCGCGCAGGTGGACGACCTCCAGCGTCTGGCTGCCCACGGTCACCGTGTCGCCGTGCTCCACCGGCCGGTCGAGGGGGACCGGTAGGTCGTCGGCGTCGGCGGGGTGGGCGACCGTGGTCGCGCCGGTGGCCTCGACGACCTGCGGCAGGGCGCGGTGGTGGTCCCAGTGCCCGTGGGTGGTGACGACGGTGCGCACGTCGGCGTCGCCGATGAACGCGCGCAGCGTCTCCGGCTCGGCGGCGGCGTCCACGAGCAGGGCCTCGCAGGTCTCCTGGTCGCGCAGCAGGTAGGCGTTGTTCGCCATCTCGCTCACGGCGATCTTGCTGATGGTCAGCCCCGGCAGCTCCCGGACGTCGGCGGGCCCGCCGACCTCGACGTCGCCGGTGTAGGTCCCCGAGCTCATCCCAGACTCCGTTCGAGAAGTGTCGGCGGCCGTGGATACGGTCCTGCCATGGACGCTAGCGGAGGTCTCGAGGTCGGTGCCCGGCACGGCGTCCCTGGTCGGAGCGGCGTCGTCGGCCTCCCGGCCACCGAGCTCGCCACGCGCGTCCGGGCGGGGGAGCTGACGGCGGTCGAGGTCGTCCGGGCCCACCTCGCCCACCTGGACGAGGTCGAGCCCCGGGTGGGCGCCTTCCGCGTGGTCCGCCGCGAGGCCGCGTTGGCCGAGGCCGCCGCCGTCGACGCCGCGCCCGGCCGCGCGGCGCTGCCCCTGGCCGGGGTGCCGATCGCGGTCAAGGACAACGTGGCGGTGGCGGGGGACGCCTGCACCGACGGCTCCCCGGCCTGCCCGCAGCGCACGGCCGCCGCGGACCACCCGGTGGTCGCCCGCCTGCGGGCCGCCGGCGCGGTCGTCGTCGGCATCACCCGGGCCCCCGAGCTGTGCCTCTACGCCTCCACCGACGGCCCCGGTGCGGTCACCCGCAACCCCTGGGACACCGCCCGCTCCCCGGCGGGCAGCTCGGGAGGCAGCGCGGCGGCGGTCGCGTCGGGCGCGGTGCCGCTCGCCCACGGCAACGACGGGATGGGCTCGCTGCGCCTGCCCGCCGCCGCGTGCGGGCTGGTCGCCCTCAAACCGGGCCGCGGAGTCGTGCCGGCCGGCATCGGCGCCGACGACTGGTCGGGTATGGCCGAGAACGGCGCGCTGGCGACGACGGTGGCCGACCTCGCCGTGGCGCACGCGGTCATGGCGGGGGAGGAGCCGGCGCCGCTCGAGCCGCCCGGCCGGCCGCTGCGGGTCGCGGTGTCCACCCGGTCACCGGTGCCCGGTGTCCGGGCCGACGCCGAGGCCCTCGCAGCGGTGGAGCGGGTCGTCGCCGCGCTGGTCGCGGCCGGGCACACGGTGGTCCGCCGCGACCCCCCGGTGCCGGCCTCGGCCGCCGCCGGCACGATCGCGCGCTGGCTGGCCGGCGCCGCCGACGACGCCGCGCACCTCGGCATCCCCCTGGCCGACCTGCAGCGGCGCAGCCGCACCCACGCCCGCATCGGCCGGCTCGTCCGCGCCGCCGGCCTGGTCCGGCCGGGAACGGCCGAGCGGTTCCGGGACCGTATGGCGGCGTTCTTCTCCGACGTCGACGTGCTGCTCACCCCGGTGACCACCGGCCCGCCGCTGCCGGCCCGGCCGTGGCACGAGCGCTCGTTCATGGCCAACGTCACAGCCAACGCCCGCTGGGCCCCGTGGACGGCGGCCTGGAACCTGGCCGGGCTGCCCGCACTGGTGCTGCCGGCCGGGACGCGGTCGGGCGGGCTCCCGCTGTCGGTCCAGATCGCCGGCCCCCCGGGAGCGGAGAGCCGACTACTCTGGCTGGCCGGAGAGCTGGAACGGCGGCAGCCGTGGCGCCGGCACGCGCCGGTCTTCGACCCCGCCGGCGCCTCTTCCCCGGCTCCCGTCCGAGCACCCCGGCGAGCAGCAACGTCGCCGTCGTCACGGATTGCGCGCGGGCGGTGACGGCGTTGTCCACATCGACATCTCGACATCTCCACCGCGGGCCTGCGTGACCGGCCGGCCCGGCTGACCGACAGGGATCACATTGGACCGTCTCGTCGTCCGCGGCGCCCGCGAGCACAACCTCAAGGACGTCCACCTCGACCTGCCCCGCGACGCGCTGATCGTCTTCACGGGGCTGTCCGGCTCGGGGAAGTCCAGCCTCGCCTTCGACACCATCTTCGCCGAGGGCCAGCGCCGGTACGTCGAGTCGCTGTCGGCCTACGCCCGGCAGTTCCTCGGGCAGATGGACAAGCCCGACGTCGACTTCATCGAGGGCCTTTCGCCGGCCGTCTCGATCGACCAGAAGTCGACCAACCGCAACCCGCGGTCGACCGTCGGCACGATCACCGAGGTCTACGACTACCTGCGGCTGCTGTACGCCCGCGCCGGGCAGCCGCACTGCCCGAACTGCGGCAAGCCGATCTCCCGGCAGACGCCCCAGCAGATCGTCGACCAGGTGCTCGCCATGGAGGAGGGCACCCGGTTCCAGGTGCTCGCGCCCGTCGTCCGGGCCCGCAAGGGCGAGTACGTCGACCTGTTCAGCTCCCTGCAGACGCAGGGCTTCTCCCGGGTGCGCGTCGACGGCGTCGTCCACCAGCTCACCGAGCCGCCCAAGCTGAAGAAGCAGGAGAAGCACTCGATCGAGGTGATCGTCGACCGGCTCACCGTCAAGGAGAGCGCCAAGCGCCGGCTCACCGACTCGGTCGAGACCGCGCTCGGCCTGGCCGGCGGGCTCGTCGTCCTCGACTTCGTCGACCTGCCCGACGGCGACCCGCACCGCGAGCGGACCTTCTCCGAGCACCTCGCCTGCGTCGACGACGGCCTGTCGTTCGAGGCCCTGGAGCCGCGGTCGTTCTCGTTCAACTCGCCGTTCGGCGCCTGCCCCGAGTGCACCGGCATCGGGACCCGCAAGGAGGTCGACCCGGAGCTCGTCGTCCCCGACCCGGAGAAGAGCCTGGCCCAGGGCGCGATCGCCCCGTGGTCGACCTCGATGAGCAACGAGTACTTCACCCGGCTGCTCACCGGCCTGTCCCAGCAGCTGGGGTTCTCCATGGACGACCCCTGGGAGCGGCTGCCCGCCAAGGTGCAGAAGGCGATCCTGCACGGCTCGCCGGACCAGGTGCACGTCCGCTACAAGAACCGCTACGGCCGCGAGCGCAGCTATTACGCCGCGTTCGAGGGCGTGCTGCCCTTCCTCGAGCGGCGGCACGAGGACACCGACAGCGACTACATGCGGGACAAGTACGAGGGCTACATGCGCGACGTGCCCTGTCCCGTCTGCCACGGCACCCGGCTCAAGCCGGAGATCCTCGCGGTCAAGCTGGGCGGCCGCTCGATCGCCGAGGTCACCAGCCTCTCCATCGGCGAGGCCGCGCAGTGGCTGGGCGCGCTGGAGCTGGGGGAGCGGGAGAAGGCGATCGCCGACCGCGTGCTGCGGGAGATCCAGGCGCGGCTGTCCTTCCTCGTCGACGTCGGCCTGGACTACCTGTCCCTCGACCGGCCGGCGGCCACCCTCGCCGGCGGTGAGGCGCAGCGGATCCGGCTGGCCACGCAGATCGGCTCCGGGCTGGTCGGCGTCCTCTACGTCCTCGACGAGCCGTCGATCGGGTTGCACCAGCGGGACAACACCCGGCTGATCGAGACGCTCGTGCGGCTGCGCGACATGGGCAACACGCTCATCGTCGTCGAGCACGACGAGGACACGATCAAGACCGCCGACTGGGTGGTCGACATCGGGCCCGGCGCCGGCGAGCACGGCGGCGAGGTGATCGTCAGCGGCACCGTCGCCGACCTGCTGGCCAGCGAGCGGTCCCTCACGGGCGCGTACCTGTCCGGCCGCAAGGAGATCGCGGTGCCGCAGGTGCGCCGTCAGCCCACCCCCGGTCGCGAGCTGGTGGTGAAGGGCGCCCGCGAGAACAACCTGCGCGGGATCGACGTCGCCTTCCCGCTGGGCTGCCTGGTGGCGGTCACCGGCGTGTCCGGGTCGGGCAAGTCCACGCTGGTCAACGACATCCTGTACACGACGCTGGCCAACCAGCTCAACCGCGCGCGCCAGGTGGCCGGCCGGCACCGCACCATCACCGGGATCGACCAGCTGGACAAGGTCGTCCACGTCGACCAGTCGCCGATCGGCCGCACCCCGCGGTCCAACCCGGCCACCTACACCGGCGTCTGGGACCACGTCCGCAAGCTGTTCGCCCAGACGTCCGAGGCCAAGATCCGCGGCTACCAGCCCGGCCGGTTCTCGTTCAACGTCAAGGGCGGCCGCTGTGAGGCGTGCTCCGGCGACGGCACGCTGAAGATCGAGATGAACTTCCTGCCGGACGTCTACGTCCCGTGTGAGGTGTGCAAGGGCGCCCGGTTCAACCGGGAGACCCTCGAGGTCCACTACAAGGGCAAGACGGTCGCCGAGGTCCTCGACATGCCGATCGAGGAGGCCGCGGACTTCTTCGCCGCCATCCCGGCGATCGCCCGGTACCTGCGCACCCTGACCGACGTCGGCCTGGGGTACGTGCGGCTCGGCCAGCCGGCCACCACGCTCTCCGGCGGTGAGGCGCAGCGGGTGAAGCTCGCCAGCGAGCTGCAGAAGCGCAGCAACGGCCGCAGCATCTACGTCCTCGACGAGCCCACCACCGGGCTGCACTTCGAGGACATCCGCAAGCTGCTGCTGGTCCTGCAGGGCCTGGTCGACAAGGGCAACTCGGTGATCGTCATCGAGCACAACCTCGACGTCATCAAGAGCGCCGACTGGCTGATCGACATGGGCCCGGAGGGCGGCTTCCGCGGCGGCACGGTCGTCGCCGAGGGGCCCCCGGAGTTCGTCGCCACGATCCCCGAGAGCCACACCGGCCGGTACCTGGTGCCGATGCTCGACCCCGACGCGGTCGCGGCGGCCGCCGCCCCGAAGAAGCGGGCGCGCAAGAAGGCCAGCTGAGCAGGCCGGTGAACGGCGGCGGCCACTCCCCACTTGAGCGGGGAGTGGCCGCCACCGTACTGTCGGTGTGACGGACATCACGCCGTCGGCCACGGGGCCCCGAGGAGGAGACGCGCATGGGCGCTGTCCTGCACCAGAACGGCACCCTGCGATGAGCGGGCTCACGCCCGACTGCGACCCGGACCTGTCGAACTGCGGGTCGCCCGTGGGCACGGGGTCGTTCCCCGGCGACCGTGGGGGCTCGCGCGGCCGGTCCACGGCGGTCCTGCTCGCGCTGCTCGTCGCCGGCGCACTCGTCGCCACCGCGGAGACGGTGCCGGGCGTGCTGAGCGTCCTCGCCGGCGGGGTCGCGCTGCTCTCCGCCCTGGCTCTGGGGCGCCGCGCCGTCCGGCTCACCCGCCGGGCCGCGCCCGCGGTGGCCGCCTCCGCGCGCTGGGCCGCGGCGGGGCGGCGGTCGCGTCCGGCGGGGTGACCGGCACGCCGCGTCAACCGGCCGGCACATCGCACTGACCGGCTCGTCGCGCACCGGCTCGCCGCGCTGACCGGACGGCGTTCGACGGACCCGTCGTGGCACGGTCCTGCTGCTCAGCGGCAGGGGGCCTATGGTGCACGTGACCGTTGTCACACGGTCACGGAGGTGGGTCGCCGTGCTCACGCGCAGGTCGTTCCTCGCCGGTCTGGTGGCCGCGCCGGCGCTCGGTGCGCTGGGATCGCTGGCCGGCTGCGCGGGCACCGTCGTCCAGCCCGGTGACCTCTCCCGGCTGCGGATCATGGCGCCGGCCAGCCCGGGAGGCGGGTGGGACACCACCGCCCGCGTCATGCAACGCGCCATCCAGGGCAGCGGCCTGGCGCGCAACGTGCAGGTCTTCAACGTCGAGGGCGCCGGCGGCGTCATCGGGCTCGGCCAGCTCGCCCGCGAGGACGACGACGCGCTGCTGATGATGATGGGCCTGGTCATGGTGGGCGCCGTCGACACCAACGACTCCACCACCCGGCTCACCGACGTCACGCCGATCGCCCGGCTGATCGGCGAGACCGAGCTCATCGTCGCCCCGCCGGACGCCCCCTTCGACGACGTCGCCGGGTTCGTCGAGGTGTGGAAGGCCGACCCCGCGAACACCCCGATCGCCGGCGGGTCGGCCGGCGGGACCGACCAGATCCTCGCCGGACTGCTGGCCCAGGCCGCCGGCGTCGACCCGGGGCAGATCAACTACATCCCCTACTCGGGCGGCGGCGAGTCGCTGTCCGCCCTGCTCGGCGGTCAGGTCACCGCCGGAATCTCGGGCACCGCCGACTACGGCCCGCAGGTCGCCTCCGGGGACCTCAAGGGGCTGGCGGTCTCCACCGCCGAGCGAAGCGACCAGGTGCCCGACGTCCCGACGCTGGTGGAGTCGGGGTTCGACGTCGAGCTGTCCAACTGGCGCGGGGTCATGGCGCGCCCCGGCATGACCGCGACCGCCCGCGACGACCTCACCGCCCTGGTCGTCGACATGCACGACAGCGACGAGTGGGCCGAGGCCCTGGCGAACAACGGCTGGGACGACCTGCTGCTGACCGGCGACGACTACGGCGGGTTCCTCGCCGAGGAGGAGGCCCGGGTGCGCGAGATCCTGGTGCAGATCGGCCTGATCCAGTGAGCACGGCGGCCGACCGCCAGCCCGCGACGGCGCCCGCGGAGGAGCCGCGCGGGCGCAGCAACGGCGAGCTGGCCATGACCGTGCTGCTGGGCCTGCTCGGCGTGTACCTCGTCGTCGACGCCGGGACGATCGCCGTCCCCGGCTCGACGAACGCCGTCGGGCCGCGGTTCTTCCCCTACCTGGTCGGTGGCCTGGTCATCGTCACCGCGCTGGCGCTGGGGTACCGCGTGTTCCGCGGCGACCGTGGCCCCGCCGACGAGAGCGAGGACGTCGACCCGACCGCCGGCACGTCGTGGCGGGCGGTCGGCATCATCGCGGTCGCGTTCCTCGCCCACGCCCTCCTGATCAACGTCGTCGGCTGGCCGCTGGCGGTGACCCTGATGTTCGGCACGGTCGCCTGGGCGCTCGGCGCGCGGGGCATCGTCCGGCCGCTGATCGCCGGCGGGGTCACCTCGGTGGTCGTCTGGATCGTCTTCGTCAAGGCGCTCAACGTGGCGCTGCCCGGCGGGACGCTGCTCGAGCTGGCGACGAGCTGGTTCTGATGGACGCCCTCAGCGACCTCGCCGCCGGCTTCGCCGACGCGCTGACGCCGGTCAACCTGCTGTTCGCCTTCATCGGCGTCCTGCTGGGGACGGCGGTCGGCGTCCTGCCCGGCATCGGGCCCGCGATGACCGTCGCCCTGCTGCTGCCGATCACCTACGTGCTGGAGCCGGTCAGCGCGTTCATCATGTTCGCCGGCATCTACTACGGCGGCATGTACGGCGGGTCGACGACGTCGATCCTGCTCAACACCCCGGGCGAGGCCAGCTCGATCATGACCGCGCTCGAGGGCAACCGGATGGCCAAGGCCGGCCGGGGCGCGGCGGCGCTGGCCACGGCGGCGATCGGCTCCTTCGTCGCGGGCACGATCGCCACCCTGCTGCTCGCGCTGCTCGCGCCCACCATCGTCGACCTGGCCATCGGGATCACCGCGGCCGACTACTTCGCCCTCGCCGTCCTGGCCTTCGTCGCGGTGTCCACCGTCCTGGGCGCCTCGCCGCTGCGCGGGCTGGCGTCGCTGGGCGTGGGCCTCTACCTGGGCCTGGTCGGCACCGACGTCCTCACCGGGCAGGAGCGGTTCACCCTCGGCATCCCGCAGCTGTCCGACGGGATCGACGTCGTCGTGGTCGCGGTGGCGCTGTTCGCCGTCGGGGAGGCGCTCTACGTCGCCTCCCGGCTGCGCCGCGGGCCGGTGGAGGTCATGCCGGCCTCCGGGCGGTACCTCACCGGCGAGGACCTGCGCCGGTCGTGGAAGCCGTGGTTGCGCGGGACGGCGCTCGGCTTCCCCCTCGGGGCGATGCCGGCCGGCGGGGCGGAGATCCCGACGTTCCTGTCCTACGCCACCGAGCGGAAGCTGACCCGACACCCCGAGGAGTTCGGCCGCGGCGCCATCGAGGGCGTGGCGGGGCCGGAGGCGGCCAACAACGCCGCGGCCGCCGGCGTCCTCGTCCCGCTGCTCACCCTCGGGCTGCCCACCTCGGCGACCGCCGCGATCCTGCTGGCCGCCTTCCAGGGGTACGGCATCCAGCCCGGCCCGACGCTGCTGACCACGGAGTCCACCCTGGTGTGGACGCTCATCGCGGCGCTGTTCATCGGCAACACGATGCTGCTCGTGCTCAACCTCCCGCTGGCCGGGCTGTGGGTGAAGCTGCTGCGCATCCCGCGGCCCTACCTGTACGCGGGGATCCTGTTGTTCGCCTCCCTCGGCTCCTACGCGGTCAACGCCGACCCGCTGGACCTCGTGCTGCTCCTCGTGCTCGGCTTCCTCGGCTTCGCCATGCGGCGCTACGGCTGGCCGGTGGCGCCGGCGGTCATCGGGCTGATCCTCGGCCCGGTCGCCGAGACCAACCTGCGCCGCGCGCTGGCGATCAGCGGCGGCGACCTGAGTGTCCTGGTCGAGACCTGGTTCAGCCGGGTCGTGCTGTTCCTGGCGCTGTTGGCGCTGGTGGTGCCGATCGTGCTGCGCGTCGTCCGCGGCCGGAGGTCCACGCCGGAGGAGCTGCAGCACGGGGAGGGGCTCCGGCACCGCGAGCACGCGGCGGCCAACCGCGAGGGATGGGAGGACTAGGTGGGCGGGGTCGTGGTCGTGGGGGTCGTCCCGAACCCGCGGGGACGGGCCGCGCTGGAGCACGCGGTCGTGGAGGCCGAGCGACGGGCGGCCCGGCTGGTGGTCGTCAACAGCTCCCGCGGGGACGCGCTCGTCGACGAGGAGTTCCTGTTCGGCGACCGGCTGCGGCAGCTGCAGGCCGACCTGACGGTGTCCGGCGTGCCCTTCGAGGTGCGCCAGCCGGTGGGCCGGGACATCGCCGAGGAGCTGTCCGCGGTGGTCACCGAGACCGGCGCCGAGCTGCTGGTCATCGGGCTGCGTCGACGGTCCGCGGTGGGCAAGCTGCTCATGGGCAGCGCCGCCCAGCGGATCCTGCTGGACGTCGACTGCCCGGTCCTGGCGGTGAAGGGCCCACCCGGGGAGGCGACGTGACGGGGACGAGGCGATGACGGCGACCGACGAGGACCTGCGGCTGCTGGAGGCCACGGACGGCGTCCGGCTGGTGTACCGGCGCTGGCTGCCGGAGGGCGCCCTCCGGGGCACCGTCCTGGTCGTGCACGGCGCCTCCGAGCACTCCGGGCGGTACGGCCGGCTGGCCCGGGCCCTCACCGCGCGCGGCCTGGCCGTGTACGCCCTCGACCTGCGCGGCCACGGCCGGACGGCGGAGTCGACCGGCCCGGGCAGGTTCGGTGCCGCCGGCCCCGACGCCCTGCTGGCCGACGTGCGGGCGCTGGCCGCGGTCGCCGCCGGTGAGCACCCCGGCCTCCCGACCGTGCTGCTCGGCCACTCGATGGGCTCGATCGTCGCGCTGGCCGCCGCGGAGGAGGAGCGCGGGGACCTCGCCGGCCTGGTGCTCTCGGGACCGGTCGGCGTCGCGCCGCACCTGGCCGAGGCGGTCACCGCCCTGGAGGCGTCGACGGCCGCCGGCGCCGGGGACGTGCCGCTGGACGCCCTGGGCGCCTTCAACCAGCCGTTCGAGCCGGCGCGCACCCCGTTCGACTGGCTGTCGCGGGACCCCGCCGAGGTCGACGCCTACCTCGCCGACCCGCTCTGCGGGGACCGGATGCCGCTGACCACCGGCTACGCGGCCGGCGTCTTCGGCCTCGCCGTCCGCTCGGCGACCGCGGAGGCGGTCGGGCGGCTGGCCGAGGGCCTGCCGGTGCTGCTGCTGGCCGGGCAGCGGGACCCGGTCGGCGGGGTCGACGCAGCCCAGGTGACCGCCCTCGCCGACCTGCTGCGCGACCGCGGCCTGCCCGTGGAGCTGCACGTCTACCCGGAAGCGCGGCACGAGGTGTTCAACGAGACCAACCGGGACGAGGTGACCGGCCACCTGCTGTCCTGGCTGGACGCCCGGATCGGCGACTGACCCTCATCCGGCCGGGCGGACGGCCGCCGGCGGGCGGTCGGGGGAGAACCGCTGGTCGTCGGCGGCCGCGGGGGGCTCGTCGTCGGCGGCCGCGCGGGGCGGTGGCGCCTCGGCGGCCGACACCTCCCGCCAGAACGCGTCGACGCGGGCGTTCCACCGCTCCGGCACCTCCTGGAACGGCTGGTGGGACTCGGTGGCCCAGACCTCGAAGACGGCTCCGGGGACGAGGTCGGCGACGACTTGCCCCAGCTCCGGCCGCGCGGTCATGTCGATCCCGCCGGCGAGCACGAGGGTCGGGGCGCTCACCTGCGGCAGCCGGGCGGTGGTGTCGTGGGCGGCGAAGGCGTCCAGGTGCCGCTGGACCACTTCGGGCGGCTGCTTGTGCGGGAAGGCGAGGACCTCGTCGATGAACGCCTCGACCGTGCCGTCGTCGTGCGCGCGGGGGGTGTAGATCATCAGGAAGAAGGCATCCAGGAACGCCCGCTCGTCGGGGGCCGCCTCGACCAGCCAGCGGATGAAACGCACCCACTTCTGCAGGTAGGGGTCCATGGCCGCCCAGGTGCTCTGCAGCACCAGGCTGCGCACCACGTCGGGACGGCGCAGCGCCAGTTCCTGGGCGATCTTCGCCCCGCCCCAGAAGCCCGCCACGTGCGCCGAGCGGATGCCGAGCGCGTCCAGCACGGCGGCGGCGTCGTCGGCCATCTCGCCGACGCTCGTCGGGCCGTCGGGGATCGCCGTCCGTCCGGCGCCGCGGTTGTCGAAGGCGGTGAGCCGGTAGCGGTCGGCCAGCCCGTCGAGCTGGAACTGCCACGACTCGACGGTGTCCCCGAGACCGCCGATGAGCAGGACGTCGGGGCCCTCGCCGACCTGCTCCACCCAGACGTCGAGGTCGCCCGCGCGGACGTGCTCACCCATGACGCGCCTCCTCCCGCCTCGGCGCCGCCAGGCTGGGCCGGGAGCCGGCGCGCGGGCCAGAGGCGGAGGTCCCCGGGGAATCACACCGATGTCGTCCCAGTGGCCACATCCACGCCCCGCGGACGGCGGACCGTCGTCCACCCCACCTAACCTGGAGGCCATGCCCGACCCGTCCACCTACCGACCGGCGGTCGGCAGCATCCCGGAGGACCCCGGGGTCTACAAGTTCCGCGACCCCAACGGGCGGGTCGTCTACGTCGGCAAGGCCAAGAACCTCCGGCAGCGGCTGAACAGCTACTTCGCCGACGTCGCGGGCCTGCACCCGCGCACCCGGCAGATGGTGACGACGGCGGCCAGCGTCGAGTGGACCGTCGTCGGCACCGAGGTCGAGGCCCTCCAGCTCGAGTACAACTGGATCAAGGAGTTCGACCCGCGGTTCAACGTCCGCTACCGCGACGACAAGAGCTACCCGTCGCTGGCGGTCACCCTCAACGAGGAGTACCCGCGGCTGCAGGTGATGCGCGGGCCGAAGAAGAAGGGCGTCCGCTACTTCGGGCCCTACGCGCACGCGTGGGCGATCCGGGAGACCCTCGACACCCTGACCCGCGTCTTCCCGGCCCGGACCTGCTCCAACGGCGTCTTCAAGCGCGCCGGGCAGATCGGCCGGCCCTGCCTGCTGGGCTACATCGGCAAGTGCGCGGCGCCGTGTGTGGGCCGGGTGTCGGCCGAGGAGCACCGCGCCATCGTCGACGACTTCTGCGACTTCATGGCCGGCCGCACCGACTCGATGGTCAAGCGCCTCGAGCGGGAGATGGCCGAGGCCGCCGAGGCGATGGAGTACGAGAAGGCCGCCCGGCTGCGCGACGACCTGGGCGCGCTCAAGCGGGCGTTGGAGAAGCAGGCCGTCGTCCTCGGGGACGGCACCGACGCCGACGTCGTCGCCTTCGCGCAGGACGAGCTGGAGGCCTCCGTGCAGGTCTTCCACGTCCGCGGCGGGCGGGTCCGCGGCCAGCGCGGCTGGATCGTCGACAAGGTCGAGGAGGTCACCACCGGCGAGCTGGTCGAGCAGTTCCTGCTGCAGGTCTACGGCGGGGTCGACGAGCAGACCGGCGCGGTCGAGTCGGGGGAGACGGTGCCCAAGGAGGTGCTCGTCCCCGAGCTGCCCCAGGACGCCGACGTGTACGAGGAGCTGCTCAGCGAGCTGCGCGGGTCCCGGGTGTCGCTGCGGGTGCCGCAGCGCGGCGACAAGCGAGCCCTGCTGGAGACCGTCGAGCGCAACGCCAAGGAGGCGTTCGCCCGGCACCGGGTGAAGCGGTCCAGCGACCTCACCGCCCGTTCGCTGGCGCTGCAGGAGCTGCAGGAGGCCCTGGAGCTGCCCGACGCGCCGCTGCGGATCGAGTGCATGGACGTCTCGCACGTCCAGGGCACCAACGTGGTGGCGTCGATGGTGGTGTTCGAGGACGGCCTGGCGAAGAAGTCCGACTACCGCCGGTTCAGCGTCACCAACGGAACCGACGACACCGCGGCCATGGCCGAGGTGGTGCGCCGGCGGTTCGCCCGGCACCTCAAGGAGGAGCAGGACCGCAAGGACGAGCAGGGGGTCGCCGCGGAGGAGGGCCGGCCGCGCCGGTTCGCCTACCCGCCGAACCTGCTGGTCGTGGACGGCGGTGCCCCGCAGGTGGCCGCGGCCGCGAAGTCCCTCGACGAGCTGGGCGTCGTCGACGTCGCCGTGTGCGGGCTGGCCAAGCGCATGGAGGAGGTGTGGCTGCCCGGCGAGAGCGACCCGGTGATCCTGCCGCGCACCTCCGAGGCGCTGTACCTGCTCCAGCGGGTGCGGGACGAGGCACACCGGTTCGCGATCACATACCACCGGCAGAAGCGGTCCACCAGCATGCTGGTCTCCCTGTTGGACGACGTCCCCGGTCTCGGGGAGTCGCGGCGGAAGGCGCTGATGAAGCAGTTCGGGTCCCTCAAGCGGCTGCGGGCCGCGACCGTCGAGGAGCTGATGGCCGTCCCCGGCATCGGCCGGCGCACGGCGGAGGCGGTGCAGGCGGCGGTCGCGGAACCGGCTCCGGACTCGCCACCGGCCGACGACGTCGTGGAGACGACGACCGCCCCGGCCGGCCCCGCCGAGCGGGGCGCTCCGCAGCCCGGCGCCGGGGCCACCGCCGAGGTCGGGCTGGTGGCCTCGTGAGCGGGGGCACCGAACTGACCAGCTCCCGCGACGGGGTGACCCACCCGCACGGCCCCCTCGGGACGCCCCCCGGGGCCCCGGGTCACCCGCACACCGACGTCCCGCCGCCCATCGACCCGGCGTCCACCGAGACCCAGCCGCTGGACGTCGTCGTCGTCACCGGCCTGTCCGGCGCCGGCAAGAACAGCGCCGGCCGGGTGCTGGAGGACCTCGGCTTCTTCGTCGTCGACAACCTGCCGCCGGCGCTGCTCCTGCCGATGGTGGAGCTCGGCGCCCGCGGCGACCTGCGCCGCTTCGCCGCCGTGGTCGACGTGCGCAGCCGGGCCTTTTCCAGCGACCTGCAGGAGGCCATCCGGGTGCTGGCCGAGGCCGGCCACCGCCCGCGGGTGGTCTACGTGCACGCCCGCGAGGAGGTGCTGGTGCGCCGGTACGAGTCGGTGCGCCGGGAGCACCCGCTGCAGGGCGACGGCACGCTGATCGACGGCATCTCCGCCGAGCGCGCGCTGCTCACCGGCATCGCCGGCGAGGCCGACCTGTGGGTCGACACCAGCGACCTCAACGTCCACCAGTTGCGCGCCACGCTGGAGAAGGCGTTCGCGCACGAGGGGCAGCTCCCGCCGCTGACCGCCACGGTGCTCAGCTTCGGCTTCAAGTACGGCCTGCCGCTGGACGCCGACCTCGTCGTGGACGCCCGGTTCCTGCCCAACCCGCACTGGCTGCCCGAGCTGCGTGCGCACACCGGGCAGGACGCCGACGTCCGCGACTACGTCCTCGGCCAGGACGACGCCCGCCCGTTCCTCGACCGCTACTCCGACGTGCTGCGGCTGCTCATCCCCGGCTACCGGCGGGAGGGCAAGCGCTACCTGACCCTCGCCGTCGGCTGTACCGGCGGCAAGCACCGCAGCGTGGCGATCGCCGAGGAGTTCGCCCGCCGGCTGACCGCCGAGGGGATCGCCACCACCGTCCAGCACCGCGACCTGGGCCGCGAGTAGTGGGGGCCGTGGAGACCGAGCCGCGGGTCCCCGCGCTCGACCGCCCGCTGCGGGTGGTCGCCTTCGGCGGCGGCCACGGCCTGGCCGCGGCCCTCGGCGCGTGGCGGCAGCTCACCACGGAGCTCACCGCGGTGGTGACGGTGGCCGACGACGGCGGGTCCTCGGGCCGGATCCGCCGGGAGATGCCGGTCCTGCCGCCCGGCGACCTGCGCATGGCCCTCGCGGCCCTGGCCGGCGACGCCGCGGACACCCGCCGCATGGCCGCGCTGCTGCAGCACCGGTTCGGCGGCACCGGCGTGCTCGCCGGGCACCCCGTCGGCAACCTGGTGCTCACCGGGCTCACCGAGCTGCACAGCGGCGACGCCGTGGCGGCCCTGGACGACCTGTGCCGCCTGCTGGGCGCCCGCGGGCGGGTGCTGCCGATGGCCGACGTCCCGCTGGACCTCGTCGCGCGGGTGGAGAGCACCGACCCGGACGACCCGTCGCGCACCCGCACGATCCGCGGCCAGGTCGCGATCGCGTCCACGCCGGGCCGGGTCCGCGACATCATCGTCTCGCCGCCGGACCCGCCGGTGAACGGCGCCGTCCTCGACGCCATCGCGGCGGCCGACGTGGTGTCGCTGGGGCCCGGATCCTGGTACACCTCCGTGCTGCCGCACCTGCTGGTGCCGCGGCTGCGCGCCGCCCTCGAGGCGAGCAGGGCTCGGGTGGTGGTCGTGCTGAACCTGGAACCGCAACCGGGGGAGACCGACGGCTTCTCGCCGGAGGAACACCTCACGGTGCTGCGCAGCCATCTGGGCGGGGTGGCGCTGCACACGGTGATCGCGGATGTCGACTCGGTTGTTGACCGCTGTGGTCTCCTTTCTGCAGTCCGCGAGTGCGGTGCGGAGCTCGTCCTGGCTCCCGTCGCCGCACCCGACGGGTCACCGCGCCACGACCCGGGCCGCCTCGCGGCGGCGTTCAGGCCGGCGGTGGCGGTGCGCTAGGGCCCAACGGGCATGGAAATCCGGCGCCGGGTACCGGACCCTTCGGTACCGGCACCGGTACGAGGGGGAGAAGAGGGGACGTCGCACATGGGGCCTGGTAACCCCGGGGGAACGTGGGGGTGGACGGCATGGCGATGACGGCCATGGTCAAGGACGAGCTGTCTCGGGTGGAGTGCACCAAGACCTCCGAGCGCAAGGCGGAGGTCACCGCCCTGCTGCGCTTCAGCGGTGGGCTGCACATCGTCGGTGGCCGGGTGGTCATCGAGGCCGAGCTCGACACCGGATCCGTCGCCCGCCGGCTCCGACGCGACATCAGCGAGGTCTACGGCTACACCAGCGGCGTCAGCGTGCTCGCCGGCGGCAACATCCGCCGCGGGGTGCGCTACCTGGTCCGCATCGCCAAGCACGGCGAGGGCCTGGCCCGCCAGACCGGGCTGGTCGACCAGCGCGGGCGTCCCGTGCGCGGCCTGCCGCCGGCGGTGGTCTCCGGCAGCATCAACGACGCCGAGGCCGCCTGGCGCGGTGCCTTCCTCGCCCACGGGTCGCTGACCGAGCCGGGCCGCTCGTCGTCGCTGGAGGTCACCTGCCCCGGACCCGAGGCCGCGATGGCGCTGGTGGGCGCGGCGCGGCGGCTCGGCATCGCCGCCAAGGCCCGGGAGGTGCGCGGCGCCGACCGCGTCGTGGTCCGGGACGGCGACGCGATCAGCGCGCTGTTGACCCGCATGGGCGCCCACGACGCCGTCCTGGCCTGGGAGGAGCGGCGGATGCGCCGCGAGGTCCGGGCCACGGCCAACCGGCTGGCCAACTTCGACGACGCCAACCTGCGCCGCTCGGCGCGGGCCGCCGTCGCCGCCAGCGCCCGCGTGGAGCGCGCCCTGGAAATCCTCAACGGCGACGCCCCCGAGCACCTGCTCATCGCCGGCCGGCTGCGGCTGGAGTACGGGCAGGCGTCGCTGGAGGAGCTCGGTCAGCGGGCCGACCCGCCGATGACCAAGGACGCCGTCGCCGGCCGGATCCGTCGCCTGCTCGCGATGGCCGACAAGCGGGCCAAGGACCTCGGCATCCCCGACACCGAGTCCGTCGTCACCGAGGACATGCTCACCCAGTAGGAGAAGGGCCTCCCTGCCCCCCACGCCTCGCCGGCTCGGCGCGGGTCCCTGCAGGGAGGCCGTTCCCGCACGTCACCGGGCTCGGCGCGGGTCCCTGCGGTGAGGCCGTTCCAGTGCGTCACCACGCTGGCGGCGGGGCCCGGGCCGGCTCCTTGTGGGCCCGGGCCACGGCCGGTCGGGGACCGCTAGGGTCTGCACGGGGCGAGGCCGCGAGGACGCGGCCCCCGAGTGACAGTCGTCGACCGACAGCGGAGGTCTGCAGTGACCGTACGGGTGGGCATCAACGGATTCGGCCGGATCGGCCGCAACTTCTACCGGGCCGCCGCGGCCAGCGGCAAGGACGTCGAGATCGTGGCGGTCAACGACCTCACCAGCCCCGAGGTCCTGGCGCACCTGCTCAAGTACGACAGCATCCTCGGCACGTTCCCCGAGGACGTCGCCGCCGACGGCGAGGGCATCAAGGTCGGCGGGGCCACCGTCAAGGTGCTCTCCGAGCGCGACCCGGCCAACCTGCCGTGGGGCGACCTCGGCGTCGACGTGGTCGTGGAGTCCACCGGCTTCTTCACCAAGGCCGACGACGCGCGCAAGCACGTCGACAAGGGCGGGGCGAAGAAGGTCGTCATCTCCGCGCCGGCCACCGGCGACGACCTCACGATCGTGATGGGCGTCAACCACGACAAGTACGACGGCTCGCAGACGATCATCAGCAACGCGTCCTGCACCACGAACTGCCTGGCGCCGCTGGCGAAGGTCCTCAACGACGCGTTCGGCATCGAGCGCGGCCTGATGACCACCATCCACGCCTACACCGCCGACCAGAACCTGCAGGACGGCCCGCACAAGGACCTCCGCCGCGCCCGCGCCGCCGCGCTGAACATGGTGCCGACCTCGACCGGTGCCGCGAAGGCGATCGGCCTGGTCCTGCCCGAGCTCCAGGGCAAGCTCGACGGGTACGCCGTCCGCGTCCCGGTGCCCACCGGCTCCGCCACCGACCTCACCGTCCAGCTCTCCCGCGAGGCCTCGGCCGAGGAGATCGACGCCGCCTACCGCGAGGCTGCAGCCTCCGGGCCGCTGGCCGGCTACCTGCGCTACACCGACGCGCCGATCGTCTCCTCCGACATCGTCACCGACCCGTCGTCGTGCATCTACGACGCGAAGCTGACCAAGGTGTTCGGCCCGATGGCCAAGGTGCTCGGCTGGTACGACAACGAGTGGGGCTACTCCAACCGCCTCGTCGACTCCGTCGAGCTCGTCGGCCGTTCCCTCTGACGGCGACGATGCGCAGCCTCGACGACCTGCTCGCCGAGGGGGTCTCAGGTCGGCGCGTGCTCGTGCGCGCCGACCTGAACGTCCCCCTGGACAAGGGCACCCGCGCGATCACCGACGACGGCCGGATCCGCGCCAGCCTGCCCACCCTGCAGGCGCTGCGGGACGGTGGCGCCCGGGTGGTCGTCGCCGCGCACCTCGGCCGGCCCAAGGGCGCGCCCGACCCGCAGTACTCCCTGGCCCCGGTCGCCGGGCGGCTGGGGGAGCTGCTGGGCGTCGGCGTCCCGCTGGCCGCCGACGTGGCCGGCGAGGACGCGCAGGCCCGGGCCGCGGCGCTCGGTGACGGCGACGTCCTGCTTCTGGAGAACGTCCGGTTCGAGGCGGCCGAGACGTCGAAGGACGACGCCGAGCGGGGTGCGCTGGCCGACCGGCTGGCCGCCCTCGCCGACGTCTACGTCGACGACGCCTTCGGCGCGGTGCACCGCAAGCACGCCTCGGTGTACGACGTCGCCCAGCGGCTGCCGCACGTCGCCGGCCGGCTGGTCGCCCAGGAGCTCGACGTCCTGACCCGCCTGACGCAGGACCCGGAGCGGCCCTACGTGGTCGTGCTGGGCGGCTCGAAGGTCAGCGACAAGCTCGCCGTCATCGAGGCGCTGCTGCCCAAGGTCGACCGACTGCTGGTCGGCGGCGGGATGTGCTTCACCTTCCTGGCCGCCCAGGGGCACGGCGTGGGCAAGTCCCTGCTCGAGACCGACCAGGTCGACACCTGCCGCCGGCTGCTGGCCGAGGCCGGGGACCGGATCGTGCTGCCGCTCGACGTGGTGTGCGCGCCGGAGTTCAGCGCCGACGCCCCCACCACCACGGTCGGCGTCGACGCCATCCCCGACGACCAGATGGGCCTGGACGTCGGCCCGCGGACGGTCGAGGCGTTCGGCCGGGAGCTGGGCGGGGCGCGCACCGTGTTCTGGAACGGCCCGATGGGCGTCTTCGAGCTCCCGCCGTTCCAGGCGGGCACCCGGGGCGTGGCCGAGGCGGTCGCCGCCGTGGCCGGGTTGTCCGTGGTCGGGGGCGGCGACTCCGCGGCCGCGGTGCGCCAGCTGGGCCTCGACGAGACCGCCTACGGGCACATCAGCACCGGCGGCGGCGCGTCGCTGGAGTACCTCGAGGGCCGGGAGCTGCCGGGCCTCGCGGTGCTGGCCGACCGAGGGGGCGAGTGATGGCACGGAAGGGCACGCCGGTCCGGCGGGAGGGACGACGTCCCCTCATCGCCGGCAACTGGAAGATGAACCTCACCCACCTCGAGGCCATCGGCCTGGTGCAGAAGCTCGTCTTCTCGCTCAAGGAGCCCGAGCTCGAGGCGGCCGAGGTCGTCGTCCTGCCGCCGTTCACCGCGCTGCGCAGCGTCCAGACGCTGGTCACCGGCGACAAGCTGGAGGTCGGCTACGGGGCGCAGGACCTCTCGGTCCACGACTCCGGCGCGTACACCGGCGAGGTCAGCGGCGCGATGCTGGCCGCCCTGGCCTGCACCTACGTCGTGGTCGGGCACTCCGAGCGGCGCGCGCTGCACGGTGAGGACGACGCGCTGGTGGCCGCCAAGGTGCAGGCCGCCCTGCGGCACGGCCTGGTGCCGATCCTCTGCGTGGGGGAGGGGCTCGACGTCCGCAAGGCCGGGCAGCACGTGCCGCACTGCACCGCGCAGCTGGACGCCGCGCTCGAGGGCCTGACCGACGAGCAGGTGCGGTCCATCGTGATCGCCTACGAGCCGGTGTGGGCGATCGGGACCGGCGAGGTGGCCACCCCCGAGGACGCTCAGGAGGTGTGCGGTGCCCTTCGGTCACGGCTCGCCGAGCGTTTCGGTCCGGAGACGGCCGCAGTGGTCCGTATCCTCTATGGCGGGTCGGTGAAGGCCGCGAACACGGCCGGGATCCTGGCCGGGCCGGACGTCGACGGCGCGCTCGTCGGTGGCGCCAGCCTGGACGCTGACGAGTTCGCGCAGATCTGTCGGACAGCAGCCGACGGCAGCTGACCGCCGCCGCCGGCGAGGCGGGGAGCGGTAGTGGAGAGCACGCAGCAGGGATCGGCGGGGCGGGGCCCGGCCTGGGCCCGCGGCACCCGCGGCCGGGTGGCGGCCATCACCGGCGCCGTCGCCCTGGTCGTCGGCGCCGCCGTGAGCTGCAGCAGTGGCTCGGGGGACACCTCGGGGGTCCCCGTGCAGGGCGACGGTCCGGACGCCGGCCTCACCGGCGTCCGGGCCGCCTCCGACGCCACCGGCGGCACGCTGCGGGTGGTCGCCGGCGAGATCGACAACCTCGACCCGCAGCGCTCCTACCTGCCGGGCGTGTGGAACCTCATGCGGCTCTACACCCGCACGCTGGTGACGTACTCCACCGAGCCCGGGCGCACCGACGAGCTGGTGCCGGACCTCGCCACCGACCTCGGCACCACCCCCGACGGCGGCACCACCTGGACGTTCACCCTCCGCGACGGGACCCGGTTCGAGAACGGCCGGGCCATCACCTCGCGGGACGTCAAGTACGGCATCGAGCGGTCCTTCGCCTCCGACGTGGTGGTGGGCGGGCCCACCCACGTCGTCGAGCTGCTGGACGACCCGGGCAACCCCTACGCCGGCCCGTACCAGGACGAGTCGCCCGAGAAGCTGGGCCTGGCCGCGATCGAGACGCCCGACGACCGGACGATCACCTTCCGCCTGCGCAGCCAGCAGCCGGACTTCCCGTACGTCATGGCCCTGCCGTCGAGCAGCCCCGTGCCGATCGAGAACGACCGCGGCGCCGACTACGGCGGGGACCCGGTCTCCTCCGGCCCGTACGCGATCACCAGCGTCGACGCGGTCACCGGCATCGTGCTCGACCGGAACCCCGAGTGGGACCCGGCGACCGACGACGTCCGCACCGCGCTGCCCGACCAGGTCGTCGTCCGCACCGGCCTGAGCGGCGTCGAGCGCGACCAGGCCCTGCTGGCCGGGTCGGCGGACGTCGACGTCTCCGGGACCGGCGTGCAGGCCGCCACCCAGGCACGCCTGGCGGAGGGGACCGGCGGCGAGGTCCCGGTGACCGACCGGGTCGACGAGGTGACCAGCGGCGTCGTGCGGCTGCTGGCCCTGCCGACCAACGTCGCGCCGCTCGACGACCCGGACTGCCGCGCCGCGGTGGCCGCGGCCGTGGACCGCCGCGCCGTGCAGGAGGTCCTGGGCGGGTCGGTCAACGCGGTGCGGACCTCCCAGCTGTGGCCCCGCGGGCTCGACGGCGGCCCCGAGGACGGCGACCCCGCGCCCGACCCGGCTGCCGCGCGCGAGCACCTCGAGGCCTGCGGGCAGCCCGACGGGTTCAGCACCGTGCTGGCCGTCCCGGATGCCGCCAGCAGCGTGGCCGTGGCCGACGAGGTCGCCGGCCAGCTGGCCGAGGTGGGCATCGAGGCCGAGGTCCGGCCGCTGGCCGCCCCCAGCTTCTACGCCACCGACGTGGGCAACCCCGACAACGTCGCGGCCCAGGGCTTCGGGATCGTCCTGGCCACCTGGACGGCGGACTTCCCGACCCCCGGCTCCTTCCTCGTGCCGCTCGTCGACGGGCGCTCGGTGAGCCCCGTCGGGAACACCAACTTCGCGCGGCTCGCCGACCCGGAGCTGAACGGGCTGATCGACACCGCCCGTGCGGCCGGCGACGCGCAGGAGGCCCGTGCCGCATGGCGGGACGTCGCCGCCGCGGCCACGGCCACGAGCGCGTACGTGCCGCTGGCCGAGGGCCGGGTGCAGCTGCTCGCCGGTCAGCGGCTGCGCAACGGCGTGGTGATGACCGCCTACAGCGGCTACGACGTCGCGACCGCCGGCGTCCGCTGACACAAACGGTCCACCGACCGCGGTCGGGACCCGTCCGGGTCGTGTCGGCCGGGACCCGCTGCGCGGTCGGTTACCCTCGATGCATGATCGAGCTGGTCCTCAACGTGCTGCTGGTGCTCACCAGCGTGCTCCTCGTGGTGCTGATCCTGCTGCACCGGGGCAAGGGTGGGGGCCTGTCCTCGATGTTCGGTGGCGCGGTGTCCTCGCAGTTGTCCGGGTCCTCCGTGGTGGAGAAGAACCTCAACCGCCTGACGGTCTTCACCGGCCTCGTCTGGGCCGTCTGCATCGTCGGCCTCGGGATCCTGCTCAAGGTCTGACCAGCGCGCCGCGGTGTTGCTCGTGGGAAAGGTGAGCGGAATCTCGCTGTCCAGGCCCTAGACTGCCCGCGCGGCCGGTCGACGCCGCAGACCTCTCGAAGACACAGGGAGCGCTCGTGGCTGGTGGTAACGCGATCCGGGGCACGCGAGTCGGCGCGGGGCCGATGGGGGAGGCCGAGCGCGGCGAGACCGCGCCTCGCCGCCGCATCGCCTTCTGGTGCACCCAGGGGCACGAGACCCGGGTCGCCTTCGCCAGCGACGCCGAGGTGCCGGACCTGTGGGACTGCCCGCGCTGCGGGCTGCCCGCCGGCCAGGACCAGGCCGCCCCGCCGCCGGCACCCCGCACCGAGCCGTACAAGACCCACCTGGCCTACGTGCGCGAGCGGCGCACCGACGCCGACGGCGACGCGCTCCTCGAAGAGGCCCTCGCCAAGCTGCGGGCCCGCCGCGGCGCCTGAGCGAGAGGCCCCGTCCTCCCCACCCTTCGCAGGCTCAGGGCGGGGCCCGGGACGGGGCCTTGACCCGCGCCGCGGGCTCCGAGCCGGGGCCCGCGGCACCTGACGGTGCTCAGTCCATCGGTGGACGGGGGAGGGGCACCGGGGTGTGCGGCACCCACGCCGCCTGCTCCAGGTCCCAGTAGCACCCGACGTGGTGCCGGCCGCGCCCGGTGCCCTCATGGGTCGCGACGTCCCCGAGGGCGTCCTCGGCACGGGCGGGCTGGGGGATCGTCGTGGCGGGGAGCGTCATGGGTCTCTCCGGGGGTGTGGCCGACGGAGCTCGGTCACCGTGCCGTCGGATTCTGGCGTCCCGCCTGCGATCTGCTTGCAGCGGCCGCGACCGGCAGTGTGCTCCGCCGGGTCCCCCCGGACCAGGGACGAGGGGCACGGAGCGCCCGGCACAGCGCGTCGCTCGCCCCGGCGGACGGGCACGCCTGCGGACGGTGGTCGCCGACCGCACTGACGTCGCCGGCCGCCCCGACCGTCTCGACGGGTCAGCCGGCGGGCGGCTCCAGCTCGCTCGCGGCGGCGGCGTCCAGCAGCCAGCGGGTGGCCCGCCGGCCGTGCACGCCGGCCGCGGGGAGCTGCAGGGGGCCGACGCCCTCGCGCAGTGCCGCGGCGACCGCGGCGGCCTTCGCCTCCCCGGACACCAGCAACCAGATCTCCTCGGCGGAGTTGATCGCGGCGAAGCCGAGGCTGGTCCGCGTCGGCGGCGGCTTCGGGCAGTCCCGCACGGCGACCACCAGCCGCTCGTCGGACGCGGCCGGCGACTCGGGGAAGATCGACGCCACGTGCCCCTCGGGGCCCATGCCCAGCAGCAGCACGTCGATGCGGGGCAGCTGCGCACCCGGGGGCGCCGCGGAGGCGAGCTGCTCGGCGTACCAGGCGGCGGCGTCCTCGGGCTCGGCGAACCCGGCGTCCGACGCGGGCATGGCGTGCACGCGCTCGGGCGGCACGCCGACGGGGTCGAGCAGGGCCCGCCGCGCGCCGGTCTCGTTGCGCTCGTCGTGGCCCGCGGGGACGAACCGCTCGTCGCCCCACCAGACGTCCACCGCCGTCCAGTCGACCCGCTCCCGCTCCGGCTCGGCCGCCAGGGCGGCCACCCGCTCGAGGACGGCGGTGCCGATCCCGCCGCCGGTGAGCACCACCGAGGCGGTGCCGTGCACCGCCTGCGCGGCCGCCAGCCGCGCGACCAGCGCGGAGGCGGCCGCGCGGGCGAGCCGGTCGGCGTCGGGCTCGATCACGATGTCGGGGACCTGGCCCTCCGCCGCCAGCTCGGCGGCGACCCGCTCACCGGGCGGCAGGCTCACGAGTCGACCTCGCGGACGCTCCGGCCCCTGCGCGACCTCGCCGGCTCGGTCACGGGACGACCTCCTCGGCGTTGCGCTCGCCGTGCTCGGCGACCTCCTCGGCGCCCTGGGAGTCCTCCGGCACGGTGGGCAGCGGCTCGCCGTCCCCGCCCTGCGTCCGCGCGGGGTCGAACCACACGTGCTCCCTCACGGGCGAGCGCTCGGAGAGCCCGGGAACGCCGGTGGTGGCCTCCAGGGCCTCCGCGAACGGCTCGTCGGGGTCCAGGCGGCGCAACTCCTCACCGACCAGGTCACCGAGCTGCCGGTCGGGCAGGGCCGCCATCGCCTCGGGCCGGTAGGGCTGCGCGATGACCGCGCCGCCCCGGCGGTCGGCGGTGACCTGGACCTCCTCGTCCTGGTCGAGCTGCAGGACGACGGAGGAGACCCCGCTGGGGCCCGGCCGCCGCTCGCCCTCGACGACGTCGACGGCGCAGCCGCAGCGGGCGCTGAGCCACCCGGCCAGCAGCCGGGCGGTCGCGGAGCCGGGGGCGCCCTCGACCCGGCCGCCCAGCACCCGCACCGCGTCGCCGCGACGTCCGGCGACCGAGTCGAGCGTCGAGGTGAGGGTGGACCGCCAGGGGGTGCTGCGCGTCCAGGCCAGGTCGGTGTCGCCGGGGGCGTAGTCGTCGGCGCGGGTGCGCAGCGCGGCCAGCTGGTCGTCGGCGAGGGAGGAGTCGGTGATCCGGCGATCGGCGATGACCGCCAGCGCGTCGGTGCACAGCCGGTCGGGCGGGGTGCCGTGCCACCAGGTGACGACGGGGGCGTCGGCGGCCAGCAGCGGCAGCACCACCGACTCGGCGTGCAACGCCAGCCGTCCGTACATCCGCATGACCACGGCTTCGCCGGGTCCGAGCCGGCCGCCGATCAGCACCTCAGCGTCCAGCCGGGGCGTGGGCGCCTCGATCTGACGGCGGACCACGATGAGCAGCCGGCAGGGGTGCTGCTCGGCGGCGGCGGTGGCGGCCTCCTCGGCCTCGGCCACCCGCCCCTCGTCGGCCACGACCACCAGGGTCAGCGCCACCCCGGAGAGCACCGCGCCGCCGGTGCGCCGCTGGGCGGCCAGCTCCTTGACCACGGCGGAGCCGGTGGTGTCCCACAGGGTCGTCATCGGGTCTCCTCGGATCGCACGGACGGGACGGTCACGGTCGCCGCCACCGGCGTCCCTCGGCGGCGAGCATCTCGTCGCCCGCCCGCGGACCCCACTCGCCGGCCCGGTACGGGTGCGGCGTGGTGCCGGCCCAGAACTCCTCCAGCGGGTCGATCACCGACCAGGAGGCCTCCACCTCGGCGTTGCGCGGGAACAGCGTCGCGTCGCCCAGCAGGACGTCGAGCAGCAGCCGCTCGTAGGCCTCCGGGCTGGCCTCGGTGAACTGCTCGCCGTAGAGGAAGTCCATCGACACGTCGCGGACCTCCATGACGCTGCCGGGCACCTTGGACCCGAACTTGAGGGTGACCCCCTCGTCGGGCTGGACCCGGACGACGAGCTGGTTGTTGCCCAGCTCCTCGGTGTCGGTGTCGGCGAAGGGCAGGTGCGGCGCCCGCTTGAACACCAGCGCGATCTCGGTGACCCGCCGCGGCAGCCGCTTGCCGGTGCGCAGGTAGAACGGGACACCGGCCCACCGCCGGGTCTCCACGCCCAGCCGGACGGCGGCGTAGGTCTCGGTCGTCGAGTGCGGGTCGACGCCCTCCTCCTGCCGGTAGCCGTTGGCCCGCTGCCCGGCCAGCCAGCCCTGCTCGTACTGCCCGCGCACGGCGAAGGTGCCCAGGTCGTCGGGGAGCGAGACGGCGCGCAGCACCTTGAGCTTCTCGGTGCGGATCTCCTCCGCGGAGAACTCGACCGGCTCCTCCATCGCGGTCAGCGCCAGCAGCTGCAGCAGGTGGTTCTGCAGCACGTCCCGGGCGGCGCCGGTCTGCTCGTAGAACTGCGCCCGCCCGCCGATGCCGACGTCCTCGGCCATCGTGATCTGCACCGAGTCGACGTGGTGGCCGTTCCAGACCGGCTCGAACAGGGTGTTGGCGAACCGCAGCGCCAGCAGGTTCTGGACGGTCTCCTTGCCCAGGTAGTGGTCGATGCGGAAGACGTCGTCGGCGGTGAACACCGAGTCGACCAGCGCGTTGAGCTGGCGGCTGGAGGCGAGGTCGGTGCCGAACGGCTTCTCCACGACCACCCGCCGCCAGCGGTCGGGCGTGCTGTCGGCCATGCCCGTGCGCTGCATCTGCTTGAGCACCACCGGGAACATCGCCGGCGGGATGGACAGGTAGAACGCCGCGTTCCCGCCGATGCCGTGGCTGCCCTCCAGCTCCCCGAGGGTGGCGGCGAGCTGGTCGAAGGCGTTGTCGTCGTCGAACGAGCCCTGGACGAACCGGACGCTGCCGGCCAGCCGCTCCCACACCTCCTCGCGCCACGGCGTGCGGGCGGCCTTGCGGGCCGCGTCGCGGGCGAGCTCCGCGAAGTCGGTGTCACCCCAGTCGCGGCGGGCGAAGCCGAGCAGGGCGAAGTTGGTCGGCAGCAGCCCGCGGTTGGCCAGGTCGTAGACCGCCGGCAGCAGCTTCTTGCGGGCCAGGTCGCCGGTGATGCCGAAGACCACCAGTGCGCACGGCTCGGGAACACGGGGCAGCCGCCGGTCCCGCGGATCACGCAGCGGGTTGGGGATCATCGTCCGTCCTCGGGGTGGGAGAGGGAGCCGACGTCCGGCGCGGCGGTGGACCGGACGGTGGGGCGGTACAGGTCTACTCCACCGGCCTGGCGGCGCGAGGCAGCGCACCGGGCAGCCGGACCGGCCGGCCGGGGACGGCGTCCCCGGCCGGCCGGGACCGGATGAGATGGGGGGCGTCGCCCCCGGCGGGGGAGGGAGCGGGCGTCACGCCTTGTCCTGGAGCTGGGTGCGCACCGACTCGGTGAGCTCGTCCCAGGAGTCGACGAACTTCTGCACACCCTCGTCCTCGAGCACCCGGAAGACGTCGTCGAGGTCGACGCCGGCGTCGGCGATCGCCTTCATCGTCGCCGCGGCGTCCTCGTAGGTCTTCTGCACGGGCGTGCCGGCGCTGCCGTGGTCGGCGTAGGCCATGAGCGTCTTCTCCGGCATCGTGTTGACCGTGCCGGGGGCGATCAGCTCGCTCACGTACATCGTGTCGGGGTACTCGGGGTTCTTCACCCCGGTCGAGGCCCACAGCGGCCGCTGGGGGCGGGCGCCCTGGGACTCCAGCGCCTTCCAGCGGTCGGAGGAGAAGACCTCCTCGTAGGCCTGGTACGCCAGCTGCGCGTTGGCCAGCGCCGCCTTGCCCTTGAGCGAGGCGTCCGCCCCCGCCTTGTCCAGCCGCTTGTCGATCTCGCTGTCCACGCGGGACACGAAGAACGACGCCACCGAGGCGATGCCGTCGAGCGAGCCGCCCTCGGCCACCCGCTTCTCCAGCCCGGAGAGGTAGGCGTCCATGACCGCCCGGTACCGCTCGAGGCTGAAGATCAGGGTGACGTTGACGCTGATGCCGCGGCTGATGGACGTCGTGATGGCCGGCAGGCCGGCCTCGGTCGCGGGGATCTTGATGTACAGGTTGGGCCGGTCGACCAGCCACCACAGGTGCGCGGCCTCGGCGGCCGTCGCGTCGGTGTCGTGCGCCAGGCCCGGCGCGACCTCCAGGGAGACGCGGCCGTCGCCGGGCTGCCGCTGGGCCACCGGCGCCAGCAGGTCGCAGGCGTCCCGCACGTCGGCGGCGGTGATGGTGCGCAGCGCCTCCCCGACGCTCACCTGGCGGACGGCGAGGGCGTGCAGCTGGTCGTCGTAGGACTCCGACCCGCTGATCGCCGCGGCGAAGATGGTCGGGTTGGTCGTCACGCCGACGACGCAGTACTCGTCGACCAGCGACTGGAGGTTGCCGCTGCGGATGCGGTCGCGGGACAGGTCGTCGAGCCACACGGCGACCCCGGCCGCCGACAGCTCGGCCAGCTTCTCGTTCTGTGCCATCTTCAGGCCCCTTCCGGGCGTTTCGGTGGGTGGTTCAGCGGTCGCCGGTGGGGTGGGGGAGACCGCCCGTGGCCGGCACGGGACCGGCCGGGACGGCGGCGCCCGACCTGGCCGCCTCGATGCTCTCGCGCGCGGCGGTGACCACCGCCTCGTCGGTCAGGCCGAACTCCTCGTAGAGCACGGAGTAGGCGGCGCTGGCCCCGTAGTGGGTGAGGCCGACGATCCGGCCGGCGTCCCCGACGAACTCGCGCCAGCCCATCGGCACGCCCGCCTCGACGCTGACCCGGGCGCGGACCGACGGCGGGAGCACCTCGTCCTTGTACGCCTGGTCCTGGTCGGCGAACCACTCGACGCAGGGCACCGAGACCACCCGGGTCGGCACACCCTCGGCCTCCAGCCGCTCGCGGGCGGCCACGGCGATCTGCACCTCGGAGCCGGTGCCGAGCAGGATCACCTGCGGCTCCCCGTCGGAGGCGTCGGCCAGGACGTAGGCCCCCCGGGCCACGCCCTCGGCGGAGGCGAACGCCGTCCGGTCGAAGACGGGCAGGTTCTGCCGGGACAGCAGCAGGCCGGCCGGCCGGTCGTTGTGCTCCAGGATCGTCCGCCAGGCGACGGCGACCTCGTTGGCGTCCGCGGGCCGGACGACGTCCAGGCCCGGCATGGCGCGCAGCGCGGCGAAGTGCTCGATCGGCTGGTGGGTCGGTCCGTCCTCGCCCAGGCCGATCGAGTCGTGGGTCCACACGTAGATGACCGGCAGCTGCATGAGCGCGGCCAGCCGGACCGCGCCGCGCATGTAGTCGGAGAAGGTGAGGAACGTGCCGCCGTAGACGCGGGTCCCGCCGTGCAGGGCGATGCCGTTCATGACGGCGCCCATCGCGTGCTCCCGGACGCCGAAGTGCAGCGTGCGGCCGTAGGGGCCGCCGGACCACATCTTCGTCTGCCGGTCGGCCGGGAGGAACGACGGTTCGCCCTTGACCGCGGTGTTGTTGCTCTCCGCCAGGTCGGCCGAGCCGCCCCACAGCTCCGGGAGCACCGGGTAGAGCTTGGCCAGCACCTCGCCGGAGGCCTTGCGGGTGGCCACGCCCTTGGGGTCGGCGTCCCAGCTCGGCAGGTCGGCGGCGAAGCCCTCGGGCAGGGTGCGCGTGGTCATCCGCTCCAGCAGCGCGGCCCGTTCCGGGTTCTGCTCCCTCCAGGCGTCGAAGCGCTCCTGCCACGCGGCGTGCTCCTTGCGGCCCTCCTCGACGACCGACCGGGCGTGCTCGAGGACCTGCGAGTCGACCTCGAAGGTCTTCTCCGGGTCGAAGCCGAGGATCCGCTTGGTCGCGGCGACCTCGTCGGCGCCGAGCGCCGAGCCGTGGGAGGCGCCGGTGTTCTGCTTGTTCGGCGCGGGCCAGGCGATGATGGTCCGCAGCACGACGAGCGAGGGTCGGCCGGTCTCGGCCTTGGCGGCGGCGAACGCGGCGTCGATCGCCGCGAGGTCCTCGCCGTCGTCGACGTGCTGGACGTGCCAGCCGTAGGCCTCGTAGCGCTTGCCGACGTCCTCGGTGAAGGCGACGTTCGTGTCGTCCTCGATGGAGATGCGGTTGTCGTCGTAGACCAGGACCAGGTTGCCCAGCTGCTGGGTGCCGGCCAGCGACGACGCCTCGCCGCTGACGCCCTCCTCCATGTCGCCGTCGGAGGCGAAGCACCAGATGGTGTGGTCGAAGAGGCTCTCGCCCTCGGGGGCGTCGGGGTCGAGCAGGCCGCGCTCGCGCCGGGCGGCCATCGCCATGCCCACCGCGTTGCCGACACCCTGGCCCAGCGGGCCGGTGGTCGTCTCCACGCCGGGGGTGTGGTTGACCTCGGGGTGGCCCGGGGTCTTCGAGCCCCAGGTGCGCAGCGCCTCCAGGTCGGCCAGCTCCAGGCCGTAGCCCGAGAGGAACAGCTGGATGTACAGCGTCAGGCTGGAGTGGCCCATCGACAGCACGAAGCGGTCGCGGGCGACCCAGTTCGGGTCGGTGGGGTCGTGCCGCAGCCACTTGTGGAACAGCAGGTAGGCGGTCGGGGCCATGCTCATCGCCGTCCCCGGGTGGCCGTTGCCGACCTTCTGGACGGCGTCCATCGCCAGGACGCGCACGGTGTCGATCGCGCGGCGGTCGAGGTCCCCGAAGCCCTCCGGCAGGGTCGGTCTCGGCTGGGACGGGCTGCCGGTCGGGGTGTCGGTCGCGGCCTCGGCCGGGGCCTCGGACTCGGTGCTCTGGGTTCCCATGTCTCGCGTGCTCCTCGGGGGTCGACCGGTTGCGGGACCGCCCGGGACGGTGTGGACCGACCGGCCGCGGGCGGACGACGGTGCGCGGCTCCAGCGACCGGCCTCGCGCGCATCGGATCGACGCGCTGGACCTGGACGCACCGTCGTCATCGACGTCCGCCCTACCCGCTGCGTGCGCAGCACCAACGTGATCGACCCTAGTCGGCTCGCTCAGGAAGGAGACCCTGGTCATGCCCACCGGCCGGCGGAGGGGGCCCGGGCTACAGTTGACCCGTTCTGCTGTCCCCGCTCGGAAGGGACCCCGTGCTGTCCTGGTGCCCGGTGGTGCCCTGCCCACGCCTCCGCACGACCGGAGCCTCGCGGTGACGGCGCTCTCCGAGCGGCCGGCCGTCCAGGCCCGCCGCTTCTCGACCACGCTCAAGGCCTACGTCGCCCTGACCAAGCCGCGGATCATCGAGCTGCTGCTGGTGACGACGGTGCCGGCGATGATGCTCGCCGCGCACGGCTGGCCGACCTGGCGGCTGCTGCTGGCCACGATGGTCGGCGGCACCCTCGCCGCCGGCGCGGCCAACGTCTTCAACTGCTGGTACGACCGCGACATCGACCGGCTCATGCACCGCACCGAGCGCCGGCCGCTGCCGATGGGCGAGGTGAGCCCGCGCGGGGCGCTGGTCTTCGGGCTGGTCCTGACCGTGCTGTCGGTCGCGCTGCTGGCGGCCACGACCACGCCGCTGGCCGCCGTGCTGGCGCTGGGCGCGATCGTCTACTACGCGGTCGTCTACACGATGGTGCTCAAGCGGCACACCCGGCACTCGACGCTGTTCGGCGGCGTGCCCGGTGCGGCGCCGGTGCTCATCGGGTGGGCCGCGGTGACCGGGTCGCTGGCCTGGCCGGCGGTGGTCTTCTTCGGCGTCGTCTTCTGCTGGCAGCTGCCGCACTTCTGGGCGCTGGCGATGCGCTTCCGGTCCGACTACGCCCGCGCCGAGGTCCCGATGCTGCCGGTGGTGGCCACCCCGCTGTCGGTGGGCCGGCAGACCGTCGTCTGGACCTGGCTGACCGTCGCCGTCTCGCTGCTGCTGTGGCCGGTGGGTGCGGCGACCGGGATCGGCTGGATCTACACCGCGGCCGCCGCGGGCCTGGGCCTGTGGTTCGCCTTCGAGGCGCACCGGCTGCTGCGTCGCATCACGTCCGGCGCCGCGACCCGGCCGATGAAGCTGTTCCACATCTCGATCTCGTACATGACGCTGCTGTCGGTCGCGATTATCGTCGACGTCCTGGTCTGACCGGCCGCTCGGCCGTCCGCCCCTCGAGTGGCGGGTCGCCGTGGTCTCCCTGCGCGCGAGACCACGGGGACCCGCCACTCGGCGCCTCTGGGGAGGTGCTCGCCCGACTGCCCGGCTGCGACCGCGGTGCTGGGGGACTCGCTCAGCGAGCGGCGGACGCCGGCACCGCGGACTGCTCCAGCGGCAGCTCGGACGCCGGGCCGCGCACCGACCAGACCAGCCGGGCGGTGAACGCCGTGACCAGCACCGCGCCCAGCATGTGCAGCAGCACCAGGACCACCGGCAGGTGGGTGAAGTACTGGACGTAGCCGACGACGCCCTGCAGCAGCTGCACCACCAGCAGGTCGCGGGCGGCCCGCTTCACGCGGCCGGGGGAGTCGGTGGCGTACAGCGCGACCAGGAGCGCCACGGTCAGGCCGAGCAGCAGGAAGACGACGTCGGCGTGCAGCTGGCTGACCAGCTCGGGGTCGAAGCCCGTGCGGCCGGCCTCGGGGTCGCCGCTGTGCGGGCCGCTGCCGGTCACCACGGTCCCCAGCACCAGGACGGCGGCCGTGGCCACGCCGATGCCGGTGACCAGCAGCGCGAACGGACGGCGCACCAGCGGCTGGCCGACCCCCGGCTCGCGGGAGCGCAGCCACAGCACCGTCGTCAGGGCCACCAGGACCGACGAGAGCAGGAAGTGCGCCGCCACCGTCCACGGGTTCAGCCCGGTCAGCACGGTGACACCGCCGAGCAGCGCCTGTGCCGGGATGCCGAGGAAGGAGAGGACGGCGAGACCGCGCAGGTCCCGCCGCGCCGAGCGGAACACCGCGACCACGGTGGCGATCGCGACCGCGGCCAGGACGAAGGTCAGCAGCCGGTTGCCGAACTCGATGACGCCGTGCCCGGCGAGCTCGGGGGTGGCCACGAAGCTCGCGTCGGTGCAGCGCGGCCAGGTCGGGCAGCCCAGCCCCGAGCCGGTCAGCCGGACCGCTCCGCCGGTGAGCACGATGGCGCCGTTGGCGACGGCGTTGGCGAGGGCGATCCGCGAGACGACGGCAGGGGAGACCGGCACGTCCCGATGCTAGGCGCTGCCGCGGCGGCTGCCCCCGGGCCGACGGGGGACTCGGTGGGCACGGGCAGGTGAGGTCCTGGTCACAGATCGCCCCCAGGTCCCGCGTCCGGCCATCGCCGCAGGTCCCGTGCGCGTCGGGAGTTAGGTCAGCCTTGCTTGCAGGCGCGCGGAAATAGGCAACACTTGTGTTGTGGAAACCGACCGGCTGCAGGCGGACAGGGGCTCGTCCCGGTCGTCGACGGTCGTCGACGACCGGCGCACACGCCACCGCGTCACCGCGCTGCTGCTCGAGAACGGCCCGCAGACGGCGACGGAACTCGCCGGCCGGCTGGGGGTCTCGCCGACCGCCGTCCGCCGGCACCTCGACGCCCTGGTGGCCGCCGGCCGGGCCGAGGAGCGGCACGCGACGGGCGCTCCGCGCGGCCGCGGCCGTCCGGCCCGGCTGTTCCACCTGACCGACGCCGGCCGCGCGGACTTCCCGCACGCCTACGACGACCTCGCGCTCACCGCGCTGCGGTTCGTCGCCGCGCAGGGCGGCCCCGAGGCCGTCCGGGCGGTGGCCGAGCAGCAGCTGTCCGGCCTCGAGCGGCGCTGCTCGACCGCGGTCGAGCAGGCTGCCGGATCGGGCGCCCCCGTCGACCGCGCCCAGGTGCTCGCCGAGGCGCTGACGGCCGAGGGCTACGCTGCCTCGGCCTCGGCGATCTCCAGCGGCGGGCAGCTCTGCCAGCACCACTGCCCGGTGGCGCACGTGGCGGCGGAGTTCCCGCAACTGTGCGAGGCCGAGACGGCAGTGATCGGCCGCCTGGTGGGTACGCACGTACAGCGCTTGGCGACGATCGCCCACGGCGACGGCGTCTGCACGACCCACATCCCCGGTCCGGTCCGGTCCGGGGGCGTCGCTCACACTCGCGCGGGGAACAGATCGACCTCCGTGCGCCCTGTACCAGGTGAGCGGGGAGCGCGGCCGGATCCGGCCACCCAGCGCACCGCACCGTCCACCAGCTCCACCCTGACGAAGACCCGGGAGAGGACGCCCGCATGACCAGCACCCAGCAGCCGGTGACCAGCACGCCGCTGACGCAGGACGAGCAGATCGAGCAGCTCGGCCGCTACCAGTACGGCTGGGCTGACGCCGACGTCGCCGGGGCGTCGGCCCGTCGCGGCCTGGACGAGGAGGTCGTCCGGGACATCTCGCGGCGCAAGAACGAGCCCGAGTGGATGCTCGAGCGGCGGCTCAAGGCCCTCAAGCTGTTCGACCGGAAGCCGATGCCCGACTGGGGCTCGGACCTGTCCGGGATCGACTTCCAGAACATCAAGTACTTCGTGCGCTCCACCGAGGCCCAGGCGACCTCGTGGGAGGAGCTGCCCGAGGACATCAAGAACACCTACGACCGGCTGGGCATCCCGGAGGCGGAGAAGCAGCGCCTGGTCGCGGGTGTCGCCGCCCAGTACGAGTCCGAGGTCGTCTACCACAAGATCCGTGAGGACCTCGAGGAGCAGGGTGTCGTCTTCCTGGACACCGACACCGCGCTCAGGGAGCACGAGGACATCTTCAAGGAGTACTTCGGCTCGGTGATCCCGTCCGGCGACAACAAGTTCGCCGCGCTGAACACCGCGGTGTGGTCGGGTGGCTCCTTCATCTACGTGCCGAAGGGCGTGCACGTGGAGATCCCGCTGCAGGCCTACTTCCGGATCAACACCGAGAACATGGGCCAGTTCGAGCGGACGCTGATCATCGTCGACGAGGGCGCCTACGTGCACTACGTCGAGGGCTGCACCGCGCCGATCTACAAGTCGGACTCGCTGCACTCCGCGGTCGTCGAGATCATCGTCAAGAAGAACGCGCGCTGCCGGTACACAACCATCCAGAACTGGTCGAACAACGTCTACAACCTGGTCACCAAGCGGGCGATCGCCCACGAGGGCGCGACCATGGAGTGGGTCGACGGCAACCTCGGCTCCAAGGTCACCATGAAGTACCCCGCGGTCTGGATGACCGGCGAGCACGCCAAGGGCGAAGTGCTCTCCATCGCCTTCGCCGGCGAGGGGCAGCACCAGGACGCCGGCGCGAAGATGGTGCACGCCGCGCCCAACACCTCCTCGACGATCGTGTCGAAGTCGGTGGCCCGTGGCGGCGGGCGCACCTCCTACCGCGGCCTGGTCCAGATCGACGAGGGCGCGCACGGCTCGAAGTCGACGGTGAAGTGCGACGCGCTGCTGGTCGACACGATCAGCCGGTCGGACACCTACCCCTACGTCGACGTCCGCGAGGACGACGTCGCGATGGGCCACGAGGCGACCGTCTCCCGGGTCAGCGACGACCAGCTCTTCTACCTGATGAGCCGGGGTCTGTCCGAGGACGAGGCGATGGCGATGGTGGTCCGCGGCTTCGTGGAGCCGATCGCCCGCGAGCTGCCCATGGAGTACGCCCTCGAGCTGAACCGCCTGATCGAGCTGCAGATGGAAGGTGCCGTCGGCTGATGCCGGACCAGAACACCCCCAGCACCACCGAGGACGTCGCGGTCGCGCCCGCCACCCTCGCCGGCGAGCTGTTCGCCCCCGGCGTGGGTGCGCAGGCCGGCCCGCCGACCACCCCGGCCTCGGAGACGGCCACCGCCGGCCGCGCCACCCCGGGGGCGCACTCGCACGGCGGCCCCGCCCCGACCGGCTCCCCGGCGGAGCGGTTCACCTCGACCGACCCCGAGGCCTTCGGCGAGCCGACCGGCCGCGAGGAGGACTGGCGCTTCACCCCGATGCGCCGGATCCGCCCGCTGCTGCAGGGTGGTCCGTCCGACGCGCACCTGCAGTGGGACACCGACCTGCCGGAGGGCGTCGAGCTCACCCGCGTCGAGGCCGACGACCCGCTGATCAAGGGGCTGCCCGAGCCGGTCGACCGGCTGGCCGCCCTCACCCGGCAGCGCAGCGGCGGCGCCGCCGTCGTCCGCGTGCCGGCCGAGGCCCAGCTCGACCGCCCGGTCACCCTGCGGCTGTCGGGCACCGGCGCCGACGAGGTCGTGTGGGGCCAGCTGGTCGTCGAGGTCGGCGCGTTCGCGAAGGCGACCGTCGTCCTCGACCACGCCGGCCTGGCCCGGTACTCCGGCGGCGTCGCCGTCCTCGTCGGGGACGGCGCGCAGGTCACCGTCGTCTCCGTGCAGGACTGGGCGCCCGGCGCCGTCCACGGGGGCCAGTTCGACGCCGTCGTCGGCCGCGACGCCACGTTCAAGCAGGTCGTGGTCACCCTCGGCGGGGACCTGGTCCGGCTGGTGAGCAACGTGCAGTACGCCGGCCCCGGCGGGACGGCGGAGCTGTTCGGCGTCTACTTCGCCGACGAGACCCAGCACCAGGAGCACCGGCTCTGGGTCGACCACGCCGTTCCGAACTGCACCAGCAACGTGCTCTACAAGGGCGCGCTGCAGGGCGAGAAGGCGCGCACGGTGTGGATCGGCGACGTCCGGATCCGCCCGGCGGCCACCGGCACCGACACCTACGAGCTCAACCGCAACCTGGTGCTCACCGACGGCGCCCGCGCCGACTCGGTGCCGAACCTGGAGATCGAGACCGGCGAGATCGTCGGCGCCGGGCACGCCAGCGCCACCGGCCGGTTCGACGACGAGCAGCTGTTCTACCTCTGCTCGCGCGGGATCGACGCCGAGACCGCGCGTCGCCTGGTCGTCCGCGGCTTCTTCGCCGACGTCGTCCAGCACATCGGCCTGCCCGAGCTGCAGGACCGCCTGATGGGCTCCATCGAGGCCCGCCTCGGCGCCCTCCCCGGGCTGGACGACCAGCCGGTGGAGGTCCAGGCGTGAGTTTCGAGCGGGTCTGCGCGCTGTCGGAGGTCCCCGAGAACGGCTCGCTGCGGGTCGAGCTCGCGGACGTCGACGTCGCCGTCGTCCGGTTCGAGGGCGAGGTCTACGCGATCGAGGACCTCTGCTCGCACGCCGAGGTCCCGCTGTCCGACGGCGACGTCGAGGAGTTCGACGGCGCCCCCACCATCGAGTGCTACCTGCACGGGTCGTGCTTCGACCTGCGCACCGGTGAGCCCACCAACCTGCCGGCCACCGAGCCGGTGCCCGTCTACCCGGTCCGGGTCGACGGCGACGACGTCCTGGTCGACGTCGACGCCGAGGTCCCCGCGGCCCGCAACTGAGGAGCGAGAAGAAGAGTGTCCGTGCTGGAGATCCGCGACCTGCACGTCACCGTGGGCGAGGGGGACGACGCCAAGGAGATCCTCCGCGGCGTCGACCTGACCGTCCGCTCCGGTGAGACGCACGCGATCATGGGGCCGAACGGGTCGGGCAAGTCGACCCTGGCGTACTCGATCGCGGGTCACCCCAAGTACACGATCACCGGTGGTTCGGTGACCCTCGACGGCGAGGACGTCCTCGCCATGAGCGTCGACGAGCGCGCCCGGGCCGGCCTGTTCCTGGCCATGCAGTACCCGGTCGAGGTCCCCGGCGTCTCGGTGTCGAACTTCCTGCGCACCGCCGCCACCGCGGTCAAGGGCGAGGCGCCCAAGCTGCGCACCTGGGTCAAGGACGTCAAGACCGAGATGGCGGCCCTGGAGATGGACCCGGCGTTCGCCGAGCGCAACGTCAACGAGGGCTTCTCCGGCGGCGAGAAGAAGCGCCACGAGATCCTGCAGATGCGGCTGCTCAAGCCCGCGATCGCGATCCTCGACGAGACCGACTCCGGCCTCGACGTCGACGCGCTGCGGATCGTCTCCGAGGGCGTCAACCGCACCCGCGAGGAGGGCGAGGTCGGCGTCCTGCTGATCACGCACTACACGCGGATCCTGCGCTACATCAAGCCCGACTTCGTGCACGTCTTCGTCAACGGCAAGATCGTCGAGGAGGGCGGTCCGGAGCTGGCGGAGAAGCTGGAGAACGAGGGCTACGCCGCGTACGTCAAGGGTTCGACGGAGGTCGCGACCGCATGACCCAGACCGTCTCGCGTCCCGGTACCGGGGCGCAGAAGGCGCCCCTGCCTCTGGACGTCGAGGCGATCCGGGCGGACTTCCCGATCCTGTCGCGCACCGTCCGCGACGGGAAGCGGCTGGTCTACCTGGACTCGGGGGCCACGTCGCAGAAGCCGCGCAGCGTCCTGGACGCCGAGCGGGACTTCTACGAGACCTGCAACGCCGCCCCCCACCGGGGCGCGCACCAGCTGGCGGAGGAGGCGACCGGCCGCTACGAGGCGGCGCGGGCCACGATCGGCGCGTTCATCGGCGCGCCGGCCGAGGAGGTCGTCTTCACCCGCAACAGCACCGAGGCGATCAACCTGGTCGCCTACGCGCTGTCCAACGCGGCCACGGCCAAGGAGCCCGAGTTCCGCCGGTACGCCGTCGGCCAGGGCGACGAGATCGTCGTGACCGAGATGGAGCACCACGCCAACCTGGTGCCCTGGCAGCAGCTGTGCGAGCGCACCGGCGCCACCCTGCGCTGGCTCGGGCTGACCGACGACGGCCGGCTGGACCTCGCCGACCTCGCCACCGTGGTCAACGAGCGCACCAAGCTGGTCGCGGTCACCCAGCAGTCGAACATCCTCGGCACGATCAACCCGCTGGAGGAGATCGTCGCCCGGGCGCACGAGGTCGGTGCCCTGGTGCTGGTCGACGGCGCCCAGTCGGTGCCGCACCAGCCGGTCGACGTCGCCGCCCTCGGCGCGGACTTCCTGGTCTTCTCCGGGCACAAGATGCTCGGGCCCACGGGCGTCGGCGTCCTGTGGGGCCGCTACGAGGTGCTCGACGCGCTGCCGCCCTTCCTCACCGGCGGCTCGATGATCGAGGTCGTGCGGATGGAGGGCAGCACCTTCATGCCCCCGCCGCAGCGCTTCGAGGCCGGCGTCCCGATGACCGCCCAGGTCATCGGCCTGGCCGCGGCCGTCGAGTACCTGCAGCGGCTGGGTATGCAGAACGTGCACGCGCACGAGGAGGCGCTCACCGCCTACGCGCTGGCGAAGCTGGCCGAGATCCCAGGCGTCACGGTCGTCGGCCCGCCCGACACCGTCGCCCGCGGCGGCGCCATCTCCTTCACCGTCGACGGCATCCACCCGCACGACGTCGGCCAGGTCCTCGACGACCTCGGCGTCGAGGTGCGGGTCGGCCACCACTGCGCGTGGCCGGTGGTGCGGCGCTACGGCGTCCCGGCCACGACCCGCGCGACGTTCTACGTGCACACCGGCTACGACGACATCGACGCGCTGGCCGACGGGATCCGGAAGGCGCAGCAGTTCTTCGGTGTTGCCCCGGTAGAGGAGGGCTGAGCATGCAGCTCCAGTCGATGTACCAGGAGATCATCCTGGACCACTACCGGAACCCGCACGGCCGCGGACTGCGCGAGCCGTTCGAGGCCGAGGTGCACCACGTCAACCCGACCTGCGGGGACGAGGTGACCCTGCGGGTGCACCTGGACGGCGACCGGCTCGCCGACGTCTCCTACGAGGGGATGGGCTGCTCGATCAGCCAGGCGTCGGTGTCGGCCATGTACGACCTGGTCATCGGCAAGACGGTGCCCGAGGCGCTGGAGACCGGCGAGCACTTCATGACGCTGATGCAGAGCAAGGGCGACACGGCGGTCGCCGAGAAGCTCGAGGACGAACTCGAGGACGCCGTCGCGTTCGCCGGGGTGTCCAAGTACCCGGCGCGCATCAAGTGCGCGCTGATGAGCTGGATGGCGCTCAAGGACGCATCCGCACGGGCGCTGTCCATCGCCCAGCCCGCCGCCCCGACTGGAGGTCAATCGTGAGCGAGACGACCGAGAACACGACGCCCGCGACCGTCGAGTCGCCGGCCGAGCTGCCGCCGTACAAGTCGGCGCTCCTCGAGGACGTCGAGGAGGCCATGCGCGACGTCGTCGACCCCGAGCTCGGCGTCAACGTCGTCGACCTCGGCCTGGTCTACGGCATCGACGTGGTGGACGACGTCGCCGTCATCGACATGACGCTGACCTCGGCGGCCTGTCCGCTGACCGACGTCATCGAGGACCAGGCGCGCTCGGCGCTCACCGGCGGGCCCGGTCCCGGCCTGGTGGACGACGTCCGGATCAACTGGGTCTGGATGCCGCCGTGGGGCCCGGACAAGATCACCGACGACGGCCGCGAGCAGCTGCGCGCCCTCGGCTTCCGCGTGTGAGGACCCCCTTCCTCCCCACCCTTCGCAGGCTCAGGGTGGAGCCCTGGAAGGGGGCCTTCCAGCCCCTCGCCTCGGCCCGCGTCCCCGTCCGGGACGCGGGCCGTCGTCGTCTCCGGCTCAGCGCATCTCCGCCAGTCGACGGGTCCACCCGTCCACCGGCAGCCACTCGCGCCAGGCGCCGAGCGCGGCGAGTGCCGCACCCACCACGAGGGCGGCGCTCACCGGCCACGGCAGGGCGATGAGCCCGAGCAGTCCGGCCATCGCCAGCTCGGTGGTGGCTCCGGCCACGAGCGGTGCCCGTGCCCCGAGGTGCACACCGCCGAGCATGACCAGGGCCGCGACGACGACCACGGCCACCGGCCGCGGGTTGTTCGGGACGACCGCCGACCACACCACCGACGGGACGGCGGCCGTCAGCAGCGCCGGCCCCCACACCGGCCAGGAGGGCCCGGAGGTCAGCCGCGGCCCGGCGGCGAGCAGCAGGCCCGCGGCCAGCGGCAGGGTGTAGGCCTCGACCACCGACACGTCCGCCAGCGCCACCGCCGTCCACGCCGCGACCACCAGTTGCGCGGCCCCGGCGCGCCAGGCGCGCGAGGACTCGGGCGGGTCGACACGGGGCACCGCCGTCCGCCACGCGTGCCAGGCCCAGGCGCAGGTGAGCACGCCCTGCACGGCCAGCAGGACGGCGAGCACGACCCGGTCGCGCGATCCGACGAGCAGCACGACCGCGCCCGCCGCGCAGACCGCGCCGGCGACGAGGGTCGCCTGTCGGGAGTCGGTGTCCAGGAAGTACCCGGCCACGAGGGAGATGGCGTAGAGCCCGCTCAGCAGCGCCGCCGCGGCCGCCGAGCTCAGCGCCCCGGCGGCGATCGCGAAGACCGCGGCGCCGGCCAGGCAGCCGACCGTTGTCGGGGCCGCGGCAGCCCGCTCGTCCCGCCGCCGCACCGCGACCAGGGCGCTGGGCACCGCGGTGAGCAGGAGCAGCAGCGACAGCTCCGTCCACCGGGCTCCGGCGATGAGTTGCACCACGCTGAACAGCACCAGGGTGCCGCCGATCGCGACCGCCAGCGGCAACAGCACGCCGCGCGGCCAGCCGGTCAGGAGCGCCGCGGCCACCGAGGCCACCAGCACACCGGTGTAGCCGGCCAGCATCACCCCGGCGGGACCGGGGAAGGCCAGCGGGCCGCCGACCGCGGCGCCCACCACCACCCCGGACAGCACCGGGACGGTGACCGGCCGGCCCAGGAGGGGATCGAGGTCCCGTTCCAGACGGGCGACCAGCAGCGCCGCCGCGGCGGCAGCGGTCAGCCCGGCGGCGCCCCAGCGTTCCCCCGCCGACCCGCTCCAGGCGGTGACGATCCCGCCGAAGACGCCGGCGACCCACCACGGCGCCGTGCTGACCAGCGCGATCCTGGCCACCAGCCGCCGTCCGCCGAGGACGACGAGAAGTCCTCCCAGGGCCACTCCCAGCGCCGCGGCGGTGCGGGCCCACTCCGACTCCGTGTCCTGCAGCGCTCGCAGCACGGCGAGCTGGACGGCCGCCCAGGAGGCCAGGGGCCAGGTCGCCGGACGCCGCAGCAGCCAGGCGAGCGCGAGGAAGACCCCGGCCAGCACCAGGAGCGGGACGACGGAGCCGCTGAACACCGGAGCGCCCGCGGCACTCGCCCCCAGGACCGCCAGCACGACGGCGGCGACGGCGAGCACCTCCTCGGTGCTGCGCAGCAGGTGGACCGAGCCCCAGGCCGACGCGGCGGCCGCCGCCCCGGCCAGCCCGAGCAGCAGCACGCGAGCCGGCCCGGGACCGAACACCGCGGCCGCCGTGCCCCCGCCGCTGACCAACAGGGCCGCTCCGACCACGAGGAAGACCAACGGCGGTCGTGCGCGGTAGGGGAGCGGTGGCACCGGCGCGGAGCCCATGGCCGTCCCCCTCCCGTGCACGTGCGGCGGGGTCCACGCTAGGGCCGGGAGCGCGGTCCCACCCGCCGGCGGTCAGCGCATCTGCGTCACCCAGGCCACCGCCTCGCGGGCCTGCTGCCGGCGCCGTTCGTAGGTCGCGCCGAGGACCAGCAGGACCAGCCCCACGGTGGCCAGCGACAGCCAGCGCGGCGCGAGCGGGGCGTAGGGCGCCAGCCGGCCCAGGACGACGAAGGCCAGTGACGCCGCGCCCAGGACGAACGGCGCCTGGCGGTGGGCGAGCGTGCCCAGCACGGTCAGTGCCGCCGCGGCGACCACGACGAGCAGCAGCCGCACCACCGACGGCTCGGCGACCGCGACGAGCGCCGAGGGCACCAGCGCGGTGGCGAGCGCCGGCCCCTCCACCGCCCACGACCGGCCCCGGGCCCGCAGCTGCGGCAGGGCGACCACCAGCAGCCCGAGCGCCGCGGGCAGCGTGTAGGCCTCCGGGGTCTCGACCCGGGCCCCGGCCGCGGCGACCCAGCCGGCGACGACCAGGTCGGCGACGGCGAGCACCGCCACGTCCCGCCGGCGGCTGACGAGGGCGTAGACCCCGCCCGCGGCGCCGCCGAGACCCAGGTGCAGGGCGGTCTGCCCCCACGCGCCCACCTCCGCCGTCGACAGCGCGGCGACCAGCGCGACCAGGGCCGCCGTGCCCGCGGCCGCCGGCTCCTCCGCGGTGCCCGCCCGGGCGGTCGCGACGGCGAACCCGGCGACGGCCACCAGCACCACGAGCAACCCGGCCGCGGCCGGGGTCAGCCAGCCGTCCTCGCGCGCGAGCAGCACTCCTCCCACCGGGCACAGCAACGCGGTGACCAGGGCGGCCCGGCGCACCTCGGGCACCCGCACCGCGGCGAGCGCTGCCGGCAGGGCGGCCGCGGCCACCACGAGGCCGAACAGGCCGAGTCGGCCGTCCAGCGCGAGCAGCACGCTCCCGAGGACGGCGAGGACCCCGCCGCCCGCGAGCAGCGCGGCCAGGGGCACCGGTCGCCGCGCCGCGGGCACGGAGGCGGTGAGCAGCGCGACGCCGAGCCCTGCGGCGGCGACCGCCCCGGGGACGCCGCTGCGCGCGAGCGACCCGGCCAGCGCCACCGCGGTCACCCCCGCCCCGGCCCCCGCCACGAGCACGGCGCGCGGCAGACGTGCCGCCAGCCGCGGGTCCTGCCGCAGCTGCAGCCCAACCGGCCCGGCCCCGGCGAGCAGCGCGGTCGCGAGCCACCCGTCGAGCGCGGACCCCGTCCAGGCGACGGCCGTGCCGACGAGCCCCGCGGCGACCGTGGCCAGCGCCGCCAGCACCTGCGCGACCGGCGCCAGCGCCGGCCGCAGCCGCAGGAGCACCCCCACGTCGAGCAGCGCGGTGCCGAGCAGAGCGGCCGGCGTCGCCGCGGTGGCGCCCTCGGGGACGAGCAGCACCGGCACCGGCTGGGCGGCGAGCAGGGCGACCAGCGGCCACGTGGTGGTGCTACCGGTCAGCCGGCCCAGGAGGAGCGCGACGGCGACGACGGTGCCGCACGAGATCGCCGTCCACAGCCGCAGCGGGACGTCGTCGAGGCCCCACAGCCCGAGGGCGTGCGCCGCGCCCAGGTCGACGGCCAGCAGCGCGGCCCCCGCCCCGGCCAGCGTCTCCTCGGTGGCCCGCAGCCCGCGCCGCGCCGTCCACGCCGAGACGCCGCAGGCGGTCGCCGTGACGGTGCCCATCACCGCCGCCTGGAAGACCAGGCCGAGGCGGGTCCAGGCCACGGCGACGAAGGCGATCGCGGCGGCGACGACCAGCAGCGCGCCGAGGCCGAGCAGCACCTGCTGCGGGCTGACCCGGCGGGCCGGGGTGCGCGGTGACACCGGGGGGACCGGCTCGGCGGCCTCGGGCGGCGCGGGCGCGACCGGCCACGGCGGCGGCGGGACGGGGGAGGGAGCCGGGAGTGTCGCCGGGGCGGTGGCGGCCCGCAGCGTGGCCAGCAGTCGCTCCCGGTCGCGGGCCAGCTCGTCGATCGTCGCGCCGATGCGGGCGACCACGCGGGCCGCCTCGCCGACGGCCGGGAGGCCGCAGGACGGGCAGGGCGCCGGGCCCGGGCCGGCACTGGGCAGGCCGCACACCGGGCACGGCGGCCCCGTGAACGGGCCGTACGTCGAGCTCATGCCGGGGATGGTGGCCCCTTCGGGGCCGGCGTGGGTCCCTCGCCGGCCCGCCTGTGGACGGACGTCACCCGCAATGCGGTCGGAAGCGGGCGCGCGAGCGCCTACCCTGGGATCAGTGATCACGACGACCGGTCTCGAGCTGCGCGCCGGCGCCCGCATCCTCATCAGCGAGGCCACCCTCCGCGTGCAGCCCGGCGACCGCATCGGCCTCGTCGGCCGCAACGGCGCCGGCAAGACCACCACCCTGACCACCCTCGCCGGTGAGCGGCTGCCGCACGCCGGCAAGGTCGAGGTGAGTGGCGAGATCGGCTACCTGCCGCAGGACCCGCGCAGCGGCGACCTCGACACCACCGCCAGCGACCGCGTCCTCTCCGGCCGCGGGCTCGACGTCCTCCGCGCGCAGATGACCAAGGCGCAGATCGCGATGGCCGAGCCCGCCGACGACGCCGAGCGCGACCGGGCGGTGCGCCGGTACGGCCGCCTGGAGGACCAGTTCGCCGCGCTCGGCGGGTACGCCGCCGAGAGCGAGGCGGCCCGCATCTGCACCGCCCTCGGCCTGCCCGACCGGGTGCTGGGACAGCCGCTGCGCACCCTCTCCGGTGGGCAGCGCCGCCGCGTCGAGCTGGCCCGCATCCTGTTCTCCGACGCCGAGACGCTGCTGCTCGACGAGCCCACCAACCACCTCGACGCCGACTCGATCACCTGGCTCAAGGGCTTCCTGTCCGCGCACAAGGGCGGGCTGATCGTCATCAGCCACGACGTCGAACTGCTCGACGCCGTCGTCAACAAGGTGTGGCACCTCGACGCCAACCGGGCGGCCGTCGACGTCTACAACCTGGGCTGGAAGCCCTACCTGGCGCAGCGGGAGACCGACGAGCGCCGCCGCAAGCAGGAGCGGGCGAACACCGAGCGCAAGATCGACGCGCTGACCGCGCAGGCCGACAAGATGCGCGCCAAGGCCACCAAGGCCAAGGCCGCGCAGAGCATGGACAAGCGCGCCCAGCGGCTGGCCGCCGGCCTGGAGGCCGTGCGGGTCTCCGACCGGGTGGCCAAGCTGCGCTTCCCGACGCCGGCGGCCTGTGGCAAGACGCCGCTGACCGCGGAGGGCCTGTCGAAGAGCTACGGCTCGCTGGAGGTCTTCACCGACGTCGACCTCGCCGTCGACCGGGGCACGCGGGTCGTCGTCCTCGGCCTCAACGGGGCCGGGAAGACGACGCTGCTGCGGATGCTGGCCGGCACGGAGGTGCCCGACACCGGCGCGGTGCGGCCCGGGCACGGGCTGCGGATCGGCTACTACGCCCAGGAGCACGAGACCCTCGACCACGACCGCTCGCTGCTGGAGAACATGCGGGCGGCGGCACCCGAGACCACGGACACCGAGCTGCGGCGGATCCTGGGCGCGTTCCTGTTCTCCGGCGACACCGTCGACCAGCGGGCAGGGACGCTCTCCGGTGGTGAGAAGACCCGGCTGGCGATGGCCACGCTGGTCGTGTCCGGCGCCAACGTGCTGCTGCTCGACGAGCCGACGAACAACCTCGACCCGGCGAGCCGGGAGCAGGTGCTCGACGCGCTGCGCACGTACACCGGCGCGATCGTGCTGGTCACCCACGACGAGGGCGCGGTGCGGGCGCTGGACCCGGACAAGGTGATCCTCCTGCCCGACGGCACCGAGGACGCCTGGAGCGAGGACCTCGTCGATCTCGTCGAGCTGGCCTGACCTCTCGCGTCGCGCGCCGGGGAGTGCTGGGTGATCATGGGTCGCGGGACGCCGCGGTCATGGGGACCCCGGCGCCAAGGGGACGAGCAGCCCGGTGGGCCGTGCGGGTCCGCCGGCCGGCTGCTGACGGAGGGGAGTCATGGCCGACTCGAACACTGCAGACCTCGGCAAGGGCAAGCGGATCACCGGTGACGACCGGTCGTCGCTCGCCGACGACCTCCGCAAGCGGTACGACGGCGGCGAGAGCATCCGCTCCCTGGCGACGTCGACCAACCGCTCGTACGGCTTCGTCCACCGCCTGCTCTCGGAGTCCGGGGCCACCCTGCGCAGTCGCGGTGGGGCCAACCGGAACAGCAAGAAGAGTTGAGCGAGCCCGCGAGCTCGACCAACGACGCAGCACCTCCGGGCGCGCGCTCGACGAGCGCCAGCGAGGCGGGCGCGTGATCGCCGGGGACTCCGGCGGCTGGGTGAGGACGGCGCGCAGCGGCGCCGTCCTCACCGTCACGCTGGACCGCCCCGACCAGCTGAACGCGCAGACCCCCGCCACCTGGGCCGCCCTGGCCGCCGTGGGGGAGTCGCTGGACGACGACGTCCGGGTCGTCGTCGTGCGCGGAGCCGGCCGGTCGTTCTCGGCGGGCCTGGACCGCAGCCTGTTCAGCACCGACCCCGGGACCGCGGGCGGCCTGGCCGAGCTGGGGCGGCTGCCGGCCGAGGAGACCCAGGAGCGGATCCGCCGCTACCAGGCCGGCTTCCGCTGGCTGCGCGCACCCGGGATCGTCTCGGTGGCCGCGGTGCAGGGGCACGCCATCGGCGCCGGCGCCCAGCTGGCGCTCGCCTGTGACCTGCGGGTCCTCACCGAGGACGCCCTGCTGCGGCTGCCCGAGGCGACGCTGGGGCTGGTCCCCGACCTCACCGGCACCAGCACGCTGGTGGAGCTGGTCGGCTACTCGCGGGCGCTGGAGATCTGCCTGACCGGCCGCGCCGTGGGGGCGGAGGAGGCGCGGGCCGTCGGGCTGGCCAACGCCGTCGTCCCGGCGGCCGACCTGGACACCGCGGTCGCGGCGCTGGTCGCCGCCCTCACCGCGACGCCGGTGGCGGCCGCCCGGGAGACCGCGGCCCTGGTCCGGTCCGCCGTCCGCAGCGACCCCGCCGCCCAGGACGCCGCGGAGCGGGCGGCGCAGACCCGGCGGCTGCGGGAGCTGGCCGCGGGCGGCTGAACCGTCGCAGGGTGCTGGGAGAATCCTCCCTGGAACAGGCCGTCCGACGGGGGTGTTGGCCGGTCGAGAAGGGGGGTGGCGTGGACGTGAGCGGTCCCATGACCTCGATGGCGGCGATGCGCTCGTTCCGCCGCGACCCGTCGGTCACCGCGCGCGAGCTGCCGAAGGGCACCGTGCGCCGCATCCTCGGCGTGGCCCGGCCGTACCGGCGGGACCTGACGTTCTTCGTGCTGCTGGTGATCGGCTCGTCGGTGATCGGGGTGCTCACCCCGCTGCTGGCCGGGCGGATCATCAACCGGATCGCGGGCCTGGAGGGCACGGCGGCCGACATCGTCCGGATCGCGCTGCTCATCGCCGCCCTGGCGGTCCTCGACGCCGGCATCTCGCTGGCCACCCGCTGGTACTCCGCCCGCATCGGCGAGGGCGTCATCTACGACCTGCGCAGCCGGGTCTTCGAGCACGTGCAGCGGATGCCGGTCGCCTTCTTCACCCGGACGCAGACCGGCGCGCTGGTCAGCCGGCTCAACAACGACGTCATCGGCGCGCAGCAGGCGTTCACCTCGACCCTGTCGGGGGTGCTGTCCAACGCCATCGGCCTGGTGCTCACCGCGGGCGTGATGTTCAGCCTCTCCTGGCAGATCACCGCGCTGTCGCTCGCGCTGGTCCCGGTGTTCGTCCTCCCCGCCCGCCGGATCGGGCGCCGGCTGCAGGAGATCACCCGGGAGTCCTACGGCCTCAACGCGTCGATGAACGCGATCATGACCGAGCGGTTCAACGTGGCGGGCGCACTGCTGGTGAAGCTCTTCGGCCGGCCCGGCGCCGAGGCCGAGGGGTTCCGCGGCCGTGCGGCGCGGGTCCGCGACATCGGCGTCCTGTCGGCCATGTACGGGCGCACCTTCTTCACCGCGCTGACCCTCGTCGCGGCCCTGGCGACCGCGCTGGTCTACGGCCTCGGCGGCTGGCTGGCGTTCACCGGGTCGCTGAGCCCGGGCGACGTCGTCGCCCTCGCCCTGCTGCTGTCCCGGCTCTACGGGCCGCTGACCGCGCTGTCCAACGTCCGCGTCGACGTGATGAGCGCGATGGTCAGCTTCGACCGGGTCTTCGAGGTGCTCGACCTGCAGCCGATGATCCGCGAGGAGCCCGACGCCGTCCCGGTGCCGGCGGGGGACCGGTCGATCGAGTTCGACCACGTGTCGTTCAGCTACCCGTCGGCGGCGGAGGTCTCGCTGCCGTCACTGGAGGACGTTTCCCTGCCCGAGCACGGCGGGCCGACCGCCGTCCTGCACGACGTCAGCTTCCGCGTGGAGCCGGGGCAGCTGGTGGCCCTGGTCGGCCACTCCGGCGCGGGGAAGTCGACGATCGCCAACCTGGTGCCGCGGCTGTACGACGCGACCGGCGGAACCGTCCGGGTCGGCGGCGTCGACGTCCGCTCGGTGACGCTGGCCTCGCTGCGCGACGCGATCGGGGTGGTCAGCCAGGACGCGCACCTGTTCCACGACACGATCCGCGCCAACCTGCTCTACGCCCGGCCCGAGGCCACCGAGGAGGAGCTGGAGGCGGCGCTCGCCGGGGCGCGGATCGCCGGGCTGGTCCGCTCGCTGCCCGACGGGCTCGACACCGTCGTCGGCGACCGCGGCTACCGGCTCTCCGGCGGGGAGAAGCAGCGGCTGGCGATCGCCCGGGTGCTGCTCAAGGCGCCCGGCATCGTGATCCTCGACGAGGCGACCGCGCACCTGGACAGCGAGTCGGAGGTGGCGGTGCAGCACGCGCTCGACACCGCGCTGACCGGTCGCACGTCGCTCGTGATCGCCCACCGGCTGTCGACCATCCGCAGCGCCGACCAGATCCTCGTCATCGACGACGGTCGCATCGTGGAGTCGGGCACACACGCGGAGTTGCTGGCGCTCGGCGGCCGGTACGCCGACCTCTACCGCACCCAGTTCGCGGTCGGCGAGGGGCGGACGGTCGGCGCGGCGTGACCACTACCGTTCCTCCTGTCCCAGCAACGCAGGAGGAGCCAGCGTGACGTCCGCGCACCCGAACGACGCCCAGATCCGTGCGCTCTACGCCCAGTTCCTCGACGGCTGGAACCGGCGCAGCGGCGCCGCGGTCGCGGCCGCCTTCGCCGACGACGGCGACATCATCGGGTACGACGGCACGCACCACCACGGGCGGCTGGCCATCGCCGCCGACTTCCGGCAGATCTTCGGGAGCCACCAGACGGCCACCTACGTGGCGGTGATCCGCACCGTGCGGCCCGTGGCGGCGGGCGTCGCGGTGCTCCTCGCCCACGCCGGGATGATCCCGCCCGGGCACAACGACGTCGATCCGCGCTTCCACACCATCCACACGCTGGTCGCGGTCGACGAGGGCAGCGGCCGCTGGCGGATCTCCCTGCTGCAGGCGACGCCCGCCGCGTGGCAGCAGCACCCCGAGGCCCGCGAGGCGCTGACCCAGGAGCTGCGCGGGCTGCTGGCGCCGCAGTGACCCGGACGCCGGTGCTGGTCGCGGTCGAGGAGCTGCTGCGCCGGCGGGGGAGGGTCGTGCTGCTCGACGTCCGCTGGGCGCTCGGGTACGACGCCGCGCGGTCCCGGGCGGAGTACCTGACCGGCCACCTCCCCGGCGCGGTGCTCGTCGACCTCGACGCCGAGCTGGCCGGCCCGCCGTCGGCCGCGGCCGGCCGCCACCCGTTGCCGTCGGTACAGCGACTGCAGTCCGCAGCCCGCCGGTGGGGGATCCGGGACGGCGACCCGGTCGTGGCCTACGACGACAGCGGCGGCCTCGCCGCGGCGCGGGCCTGGTGGCTGCTGCGCTGGGGCGGGCTGGCCGACGTCCGGCTGCTCGACGGCGGCCTCGCGGCGTGGCGGCGCGCCGGCGGCCCGCTGGAGACCGGTGACGTCGTCCCCGCGCCCGGCGACGTGACCCTCACCCCCGGCGGGATGCCCGTGCTCACCATCGACGAGGCGGCGGCCCTGCCCGGCGCGGGCGGGGTGCTCCTCGACGCCCGCGCCGGCGAGCGCTACCGCGGCGAGACCGAGCCGGTCGACCCCCGCGCCGGTCACGTCCCCGGAGCGGTGAGCGCCCCCACCACCGGCAACCTCGCCGACGACGGCACGTTCCTTCCAGCCGCTGTACTGGGCGAGCGGTTCGCCGGCCTGGGCGCCGTCCCCGGGCGCGCGGTGGGCGCCTACTGCGGATCGGGGGTCACCGCCGCGCACGAGGTCGCCGCCCTCGCGGTGGCCGGCCTCGACGCGGCGCTGTGGCCCGGCTCGTGGTCCCAGTGGTCGGCCGACCCCGATCGCCCCGCGGCCACCGGCCCGGACGCCGGCTGAGCCCCGGCCGTCACGACGCCGGCAGGTCCTGCGCCGGGGCGGAGAAGGGGTCGTTCTCGGGGGTGTCCTGCCCCACCCGGAACTGGTGCATCATGTCGTGGTCCTCGTGGCTGGTGTTGTGGCAGTGCAGCATGTACCGGCCGGTGCGGCGGATGGGCTGCCCGGCCGGATCGGTGCCGAGGACCCCGCCGAAGCGGGCGATGATCCGGATGACGTCGTTCTCACCCTGGTAGACGACGTCCTTCGGTCCGCGTTCGTAGGGCTGGGGCGGCTTGCCGTTGCGGCTGAGGATCTTGAAGTCGACCAGGTGCACGTGGATCGGGTGGAACCAGCCCCCGGCGTTGTTCTGCAGCTCCCAGACCTCGACGTCGCCTGGTTGTGGATCGGCGAGGACGTCCTGGAACTCGGAGGCCTCGACGTCGGCCCAGGTCTTCTGGTCGATCGTCCAGTTGCTGTTGTGCCGCCGGAACCGGAGCGCGCGCTTGCGGACCGCATCCGCCTCGGTCAGCTCCATCAGCGGCTTCTCGCCGGGGGCGGCCGGGGGCACCGGTGGCATGGTCAGCGCGGTGTCCGGCACGGTGACCCGGTCGGTCACCTGGAAGGCCATCACCTTGTCGGTGTTGTCGTAGTCGATGGCGTTGTCGATCCCGAGGTTGCGCAGCTCGACCCGCTGGCCCGCGCGGAAGGCGCTGAAGTCGATGACCACCTCGTACCGCTCCGCCATGGCGGCCGTCAGCGTGGTCACGGTGACGGGCGCCGGCATCAGGCCCCCGTCGGTGGCCACCACCGTGATCGGCGCCTCGGGGGAGAGTCTCAGCCGGTAGCCGCGACCGAGTGAGGCGACCAGGATGCGGAACCGGTAGCGGCGCCGCTCCACCGGCATGACCGGCCACGGGACACCGTTGACCAGGATGACGTCGCCGTTGATGCCGGACTGGCTGTTGTCGTCGAAGAGCAGTTGGCCCTTCTCGGTGAAGGCCGCGTCGTTGATGACCAGCGGGACGTCGTACGGGCCGCTCGGGAGCTGTCCGTCGACCGGGTTCCGGACGACGTACATGCCGGCCAGGCCCATGTAGACGTTCTCCGTCGTCCGCATGACCGCGTGGTCGTGGTACCAGATCGTGCGCTCCTCCTCGATGTTGTCGTAGAGGTAGTCCTTGAACTGGCCCGGCATGGTGAGGTCGTTGGCGTAGCCGTCGTACTGCGGCCGGGACGGCGCCCCGTGCAGGTGCGTCGAGGTCGCCGGCACGTAGCCCAGGGTGGGGTGCTTCTCCGGGAGCCGGTTGGCCTGGCGGACGGCGATCGGCACGCCGCGGGTCGCGCGGATGGTCGGCCCGGGGAACTGGCCGTTGTAGCCCCACATCGTGGTCGTGACGCCGGGCAGGATCCGTGCTTGAAAGGGGCGCTGCGTGATCTCGTAGAGCGGGCGTTGCGCCCCGGCGACCGTGACCGTCCCCGTCGGCAGCAGGTCCTCCGGCTGCCGGAACGGGAGGGTGTAGGGCCGCGGCAGGTTCTTGAACTCCGAGGCGCGCTTGGCCCTGAGCGGACCGGGGAGGAACGGGAAGGTCAGTGCTGCGGTGCCCAGCACGCCGACCTTCAGGGCGTCGCGGCGGGTGAGGGTGGGCTGGTCCATGGCGGTGCTCCTGGTCTCGGTGCCCCCGTGCGGCATCGGTCCCCGTGACCGCCACCCTCGCCGGGTTCCGGAACGGTCCCGAGCCGCCGCTGGGGGGTACTAGGACCCCCGCCCTTGGGGGACCGGCCTCAGTGCAGGACCTTGAGCCCGATCACGCAGCCGACGATCCCGGCCACCAGGAGCAGCCGCACCGCCGACGCCGGCTCCTGGCCGGTGACCATCGCGATCCCGACGGTGAGGGCGGCACCGATGCCGACCCAGACGGCGTAGGCGGTGCCGACCGGGAGCTCCCGCATGGCGAAGGCGAGTCCGCCCATGCTGAGCAGCAGGCTCACGGCGAAGACGATCGAGGGGACCAGCCGGGTGAAACCCTCGGAGCGGCCGAGCGCGGTGGCCCAGACGGCCTCCAGCACGCCGGACAGGACGAGCACGAGCCAGGACACGGTGCCTCCCGGGCGCCGTCTTGTCGCTGTCCGGGTACGGCACCGCTCGTCCGGGGGGCCCGGGAGGAGGCCCGGACCCCAGGCTCTCACACCGGGCCGGCGTCGTCTCCCAGAGCGCGGGCGATCCCGGTCACCACGACGTCGTGGTCGAGCGCGGCGTCCTCCTGCCGGTGCAGGCCGAGTTCGACGACCCGGCCGTCGCACGGCTCCTCCGGGCTGTCGTCAGCGGCCGCGCCGAGCAGCTGCGCCAGCCCGTCGAGCGTGGGCTGCCACAGGCCCGGCCAGTTGCAGCCGGCCGGCACCGCGAAGGCCAGCTGTAGCGCGATCGGACCGGCCGGCAGCGCCGGCTCCCCGGCGAGCTGCTCGCGCACCTGCTCGGTGAACTGCGGCGACCCCGCCGACGTGGTGGTCCGGACGGTGAACCGGCGGTCGCCCTCGGGCTCGGGCACCGGCCGGGCCTCGGCCACGCGCAGCACGGTGTCCTCGCCGGGTGCCTTGGCCGCCCAGACGCTGGCCAGCTCCCACCCGCCCTGGGACTCCAGCCACTCGGCGAGCGGGCAGACGTAGTGCCCCAGGCCGTACTGGTCGAGCAGCCGGACGTCCTCGGGCAGCCCGACGTCGAGCCGCAGCCCCGTGGGCCCGGACGGCGGCGCCCCGAGGACCGACTGGGCGTGGGTGACGAAGGCGCGCACGTGCACCTGGTCGGGGTGGCCGGTCGCCATCCAGCCGGCCAGGCGGGGGGCGATGCCCAGCCGGCGGGGTTCCCCGTCCGGCCGGGCGTAGAAGACGACGTCGGAGCCCATGACGGCAGCCTCGCCCGCCGCGGGCCGGCGGACAACCGAACACCCTCCTCAGGCCGGCAGGGCCGCGTCGTAGCGGTCGAGCAGGACCGCGGCGATCCGCTCGTCGGGCAGCAGCGGAGCGGTGACCGCGTCCGCGCCGGCCGCCGTCAGCTTGTCGTGGAAGTGCCCGGGGGCGAGCAGGTAGGCCGCGAGCACCACCCGGACGGCGCCGGCGGCCCGTGCCGCGGCGACCGCCTCGGGCACCGGCGGTCTCGCGGCCGACCCGTAGCCGGTGGTCACCGGCCCGCCCCACCGCTGCTGCAGCAGTCCGGCGGTGTGCTCGACGTCGGCCCGCGACCGGGGGTCGCTGGACCCGGCGGCGGCGAGGACGACGGCGGTGCGGGGGTCCTGCGGATCGGCGCCCGCGGCCGCCAGCCGGTCGGCCAGCACCGCGACCAGGCGCGGATCGGGCCCCAGCGGCCGGGCGGCGCGGGCGGAGTCGTGCGCCTGCACGGCGCGGGCGATGTCGACGTGCACGTGGTAGCCGCCCGACAGCAGCAGGGGGACGACGACCGCCGCGCGGCCCTGCCCGGAGAGGCCGCTGACCACGTCGGCCACGGTGGGGGGCTGGACGTCGACGAAGGCCGCCGTGGTCTCCAGACCGGGTCGCAGCCGGCGGGCCGCGAGGGCGAGCTCGGCGACCAGCCGGCGGCCGGTCGGGTTGCGTGTCCCGTGCGCGCAGGCGACCAGGACCGGCGCCGCGGCGGGGTCTCCGGCGGAGAGCACGCGTCGGCTCGCTAGAGCGCCCGAAGGACGCCGCCGTCCACCGGGATCATCGCGCCGGTCACGAAGGAGGCGGCGGGGGAGAGGAGGAAGGCCGCCACCCGGCCGAACTCCTCGGGCCGGCCGACCCGCCGCAGCGGGATGCCGGCCTCGGTGCGGGCCCGCATCGCGGCGGCGTCGCCCGAGGCCTGCTCGATGTCGGTGATCCGGTCGGTGGCGATGGTGCCCGGCATCAGCCCGATCACCCGGATGCCGCGGGGCCCCAGCTCGTCGGCCAGCGCCTTGGCCGTCATCGCCAGGCCCGGCCGCAGCCCGTTGGAGATGGCCAGGTGCCCGATCGGCTGGCGGACCGAGGTGGAGAGCACGAAGGCGATCACGGCACCGGCGTCCAGATGCGGCACCAGTGCCTTGACCAGCCGCAGCGGGCCGAGCAGCACGCTCTCCACGCCGTCGCGCCAGTTCTCCTCGGCGGACTCCAGCACCGTCCCCGGCGTCGGTCCGCCGACCGAGACGAGGACGCCGTCGACGCCGCCCAGCTCGGTCAGCGCCGCCTCGACCAGCCGCTCGGCGGCGCCGGGGTCGGCCAGGTCGGCCGCGACCCCGGCCGCCGCCGGCGGCCCGCCCAGCGAGGCGACGGCGGCGTCCACGGAGTCGGGGGAGCGGGAGCTCAGCAGCACCCGCGCCCCGTCGTCGACCAGGGCCCGGGCGGCCGCGAGCCCCAGCCCGCGGCTCGCACCGGTCAGCAGGTAGCGGCGGCCACCCAGGCCCAGGTCCACGTCGACCGGCCGGATCAGGCCGACGCGCCGCGCAGCGAGCGCAGCACGTACTGCATGATCCCGCCGTTGCGGTAGTAGCCCGCCTCACCGGGGGTGTCGATCCGGACGGTGGCGTCGAACTCCACGTCACCGGCCTTCACCTTCACCGTGCGCGGGGTCTCGCCGTCGTTGAGCGCGGTGATCCCGGTGATGGTGAACTCCTCGTCGCCGGTCAGGCCCAGCGACTCGCGGTTCTGGCCTTCGGGGAACTGCAGCGGCAGCACGCCCATGCCGATGAGGTTGGAGCGGTGGATCCGCTCGTAGCTCTCCGCGATGACCGCCTTGACGCCGAGCAGCGCCGTCCCCTTGGCCGCCCAGTCGCGCGACGACCCGGAGCCGTACTCCTTGCCGGCCAGCACGACCAGCGGGATGCCCTGCTCCTGGTAGGCCACCGACGCGTCGTAGATCGACGTCGTCTCGCCGGTGAGGTGGTTCTTGGTGACGCCACCCTCCGTGCCGGGCACGAGCAGGTTGCGCAGCCGGATGTTGGCGAACGTGCCGCGGATCATCACCTCGTGGTTCCCGCGCCGGGAGCCGTAGGAGTTGAAGTCGCGGCGCTCGACGCCGTGCTCCTGCAGGTACCGGCCCGCGGGGCTGTCGGCCTTGATCGAGCCGGCCGGGGAGATGTGGTCGGTGGTCACCGAGTCCCCGAGCACCGCCAGCGTGCGGGCGCCGGTGATGTCCTGCACCGGAGCCGGGGTCTCCGGCATGCCCTCGAAGTACGGGGGCTTGCGGACGTAGGTGCTCTCCGCGTCCCAGGCGAACGTGTCACCGGTCGGCGTGGGCAGGTTCTGCCACTGCTCGGTCCCGGCGAAGACGTCCTCGTAGCTGCGGCCGAACTGCTCCGCCGAGATGGCCTCGTCGATCACCCGCTGGACCTCGGCCGGGGAGGGCCAGATGTCGCGCAGGTACACGTCCTGCCCGTCCTTGCCCTGGCCCAGCGGCTCGGTGGTGATGTCGACGTCCATCGAGCCGGCCAGCGCGTAGGCGATGACCAGCGGCGGGCTGGCCAGGTAGTTCATCTTGACGTCGGGGTTGATCCGGCCCTCGAAGTTGCGGTTGCCCGACAGCACCGAGACCACGGCGAGGTCGGCCTCGTTCACGGCCGCCGAGACCGGCTCCGGCAGCGGGCCGGAGTTGCCGATGCAGGTGGTGCAGCCGTAGCCGACCAGGAAGAAGCCGAGCTTCTCCAGGTACGGGGTGAGGTTGGCCTTCTCGTAGTAGTCCGTGACGACCTTCGAGCCCGGCGCCAGCGTCGTCTTCACCCAGGGCTTGCTCGACAGGCCCAGCTCGACGGCCTTCTTGGCCAACAGGGCGGCGCCGATCATCACCTGCGGGTTGGAGGTGTTGGTGCAGGAGGTGATCGCGGCGATCACCACGTGACCGTGGTCGACGAAGGTCTCCGTGCCGTCCTCGAGCACCACCCGGGTGGGCTTCGAGGGGCGGTCCGGGACGCGGTCGGGGACGACGTGGTGCGGCTTGCCGGCGTCGCCGTTGCCGTGCGCGAACGGGCTCACCGGGTCCGAGGCCGGGAAGGACTCCTCCGAGGCCTCGTCGACGGCCGACTCGGTGTCGCGCGGGGCGTCGTCGTCGTCCTTCTGCATCTCGTCGACCGGCGCGTAGGTGGGCAGCGCCTGCCGGAAGGAGGCCTTGGCGTCGGACAGCGCGACCCGGTCCTGCGGGCGCTTCGGGCCCGCGATCGACGGGACGACGGTGGAGAGGTCCAGCTCCAGGTACTCGGAGAAGGCCGGCTCGCGGGACGCGTCGTGCCAGAGGCCCTGCTCCTTGGCGTAGGCCTCGACCAGCTTCACCTGCTGGTCGCTGCGGCCGGTCAGGCGCAGGTAGCCGATGGTCTCCTCGTCGATGGGGAACATCGCCGCGGTCGAGCCGAACTCCGGGCTCATGTTGCCGATCGTGGCGCGGTTGGCCAGCGGGACGGCGGAGACACCCTCGCCGTAGAACTCGACGAACTTCCCGACCACCCCGTGCTGGCGGAGCATCTCGGTGATCGTGAGGACCAGGTCGGTCGCGGTGGAGCCCTCGGGCAGCTGGCCGGTCAGCTTGAAGCCGACGACCCGCGGGATGAGCATCGACACCGGCTGGCCGAGCATCGCGGCCTCGGCCTCGATGCCGCCGACGCCCCAGCCCAGCACGCCCAGGCCGTTGACCATCGTGGTGTGCGAGTCGGTGCCCACGCAGGTGTCGGGGTAGGCGACGACGCGGTCACCCTCCTGGCGCGGGAACACGACGCGGGCCAGGTGCTCGATGTTGACCTGGTGGACGATGCCGGTGCCCGGGGGCACGACCTTGAAGTCGCTGAACGCGCCCTGGCCCCAGCGGAGGAACTGGTAGCGCTCGCCGTTGCGCTCGTACTCGATCTCGACGTTGCGCTCGAAGGACTCCGGCGTGCCGAAGACGTCGGCGATCACGGAGTGGTCGATCACGAGCTCGGCCGGGGCGAGCGGGTTGATCTTCTGCGGGTCGCCGCCGATCTCGGCCATGGCCTCGCGCATGGTGGCCAGGTCGACGATGCAGGGGACGCCGGTGAAGTCCTGCATGACCACGCGGGCCGGGGTGAACTGGATCTCCTGGTCCGGCTGGGCGTTGGGGTCCCAGTTGGCCAGCGCCCGGATGTGGTCGGCGGTGATGTCGGCGCCGTCCTCGGTGCGCAGCAGGTTCTCGAGGAGCACCTTCAGGCTGAAGGGCAGCTTCTCGGAGCCCTCGACCGCGTCGAGCCGGTAGATGTCGTAGTCGGTGCCGTCGACGCTCAGCGTCGCCCGTGCTCCGAAGCTGTCCTTGCTGGCTGCCACTGCTCTGCGCCTACCCCTCGCTGGTCGATCGCGCTGATTGCCACCCCCGATCATCCCAGCCGCGCCCGCAGGCGCGCAGGTGAGGCGACCCTTGCCTACGTCGTGACGTCCAGCACGGGCCCTACCGTGGCAGCGTGACCCTGCCCGACCCGCTGCCCGCCTGGCTCGCCGAGGCCGGGCGGGTGACCGTCCTGACCGGCGCCGGCATCTCCACCGACAGCGGCATCCCCGACTACCGGGGCCCGAACGGCGTGTGGACCAAGGACCCGGACGCCGAGAAGCTCGTGACGCTGTCGTACTACGTGGCCGACCCCGACATCCGGCGCCGGGCCTGGCTGATGCGGCGCGACCTGCAGGCCCGCGACGTCCGGCCCAACGCCGGCCACGCGGCGCTGGTCGACCTCGAGCGGCAGGGCCGGCTGCGGGCGCTGCTCACCCAGAACATCGACGGGCTGCACCAGGCGGCCGGGTCCTCGCCGGAGCTGGTGCTGGAGCTGCACGGCACGGTGCACGAGGTGGAGTGCCTCGCCTGCCGCGACCGGACGACGATGGCCGCGGCGCTGGCCCGCGTCGAGGCGGGTGAGCCCGACCCGGCCTGCCGGCGCTGCGGCGGCATCCTCAAGTCCGCGACGATCAGCTTCGGCCAGGCGCTCGACGCCGCGGTGGTCGAGGCCGCCGCGGAGGCCGCGACCGACTGCGACGTCTTCCTCGCCGTCGGCACCTCGCTGACCGTGCACCCGGCCGCGGGGCTCATCGATCTGGCGGCCGGGGCGGGGGCGCGGGTCGTCGTCGTCAACGCCGAGCCCACCCCGTACGACGGGCTGGCCGACCTCGTCGTCCGGGAGCCGATCGGCACCTCGCTGCCCCGCCTGGTCGCCCGCTGAGCACCGCCCGGCCCCGGTGTCCCCGGGGCCGGGCGGCGGTCGTTCAGCGGGCCGGCGCGAAGACCCCGGACGGGTCCACCCGGCACCGGACGGCGGCCAGCCGCGCGCAGTCCGCGTCGTTCCACAGCCGCTCGCTCGCCGGGCGGCCCAGGAAGTCCAGCAGCGCGTCGACGGCCTCGGCCGGCAGCTCGCGCAGCGCCGTCCCCCGGTCGTGGGTGGGCATGGGGTCGGTCGGGTCCGTGTGGATGGCGTCGACCGCGGCGAAGGGCATGTCCGCGACGAGGTCCACGAGCGCCGGGGCGACCGCGCGCATCGGCGCCAGCCGGGCCGGGAGGTCGGGCCGTCGGGCCGGTTCCGCGATCCGGCCTGAGTGCCATCCCGCACCGGTCCGGCGCTAGCGTGACGAGGACCACGTCGAGCGGCTGCCGGGCGCCTGCGCGCGGCGGCCCGACCACCCGGGAGCCGGACATGCGCGTGCCTCTGACCACCCGAGACTTCCTCGATCGCGCCGAGCTGGTGTACGGCGACCGCATCGGCATCGTCGACGAGCCCGACCAGCCCGCGCCGTCCCTGGGCGAGCTGACCTACCGCGAGGTCGCCCGCCGGGCCCGCGCGATGCAGGCCGCCCTCGACGAGCTGGGCATCGAGGAGGGCGAGCGGGTCGCCGTCGTCAGCCACAACTCCGGGCGGCTGCTGGAGATGCTGCTCGGCGTCCCGTCGTCGGGACGGGTCCTGGTGCCGATCAACTTCCGGCTGGCGCAGGAGGAGGTCGCCTACATCGTCGGGCACTCCGGAGCCCGCGCGCTGTTCGTGGACCCCGACCTCGAGGCGTCGCTCAAGGGCATCGACGTGGAGCACCGCTTCGGCACGGGGGAGGAGTACGAGCAGCTGCTGCGCTACGACGTCGAGCCGCGGCCGTGGGCGCAGCCCGACGAGGACGCCACCGCCACGATCAACTACACCAGCGGGACGACGGCCCGGCCCAAGGGCGTGCAGATGACCCACCGCAACGAGTGGGTGAACGCGGTGACGTTCGGCATGCACATGCAGGTCAGCGATCGCGACGTCTACCTGCACACGCTGCCGCTGTTCCACTGCAACGGCTGGGGGATGCCGTACGCGCTGGCCGGCCTCGGCGCCCGGCAGGTGCTGCTGCGCAAGGTGGACGGCGCGGAGATCCTCCGGCGGGTGGAGCAGCACGGCATCACGCTGATGTGCGGGGCGCCGGCGGTGTGGAACTCGGTGCTCGAGGCGGCGGCCCACTGGGACGGCGAGGTCCCCGGGCGCGACCAGGTGCGGATCGTGGTCGCCGGGGCGCCGCCGCCGTCGCGGACCATCGCCCGCATCGAGTCCGAGCTGGGCTGGCAGTTCAACCAGATCTACGGCCTCACCGAGACCGCTCCGCTGGTCACCGTGAACCGGCCGCGCGAGGAGCACGACGCGCTCGACCCGGAGGAGCGCGCGAAGAAGCTGTCGCGGGCCGGGGTCCCGGCGCTGGGCACCCGGATGCGGGTCAGCGACTCCGGCGAGGTGCTCGTGCAGAGCAACACGGTGCTGGCCGGCTACTGGAACAACCCCGACGCCTCGGGTGAGGCCCTCGAGGGCGGCTGGTTCCACACCGGCGACGGCGGCTCCATCGACGAGGCCGGCTACCTCACCATCTCCGACCGCAAGAAGGACGTGATCATCACCGGCGGGGAGAACGTCTCGTCGATCGAGGTCGAGGACGTCGTCTTCAGCCACCCGGCGGTCGCGGAGGTCGCCGTCATCGGCATCCCCGACGACAAGTGGGGGGAGCTCGTGACGGCGATCGTCGTCCGCGCCGAGGGGCAGGAGGTCACCGAGGAGGAGATCGTGGCCCACTGCCGCGGCCGGATCGCCGGGTACAAGATCCCCAAGCGGGTGGAGTTCCGCGACGCGCTGGCCCGCACCGCCACCGGCAAGATCCAGAAGTTCAAGCTGCGCGAGGCCTTCTGGTCCACCTCGGACCGCCAGGTGCACTGAAGAAGGACCCCGAGAAGGACCCCGTCCTCCCCACCCTTCGCAAGCTCAGGGCGGGGCCCGGGACGGGGCCACCCGACCGCTCGCAGGCTCGCGGCGAGCCTCTGGACGGGGCCACCCTGACCCAGGCTGTCGGGGGTCCTCACCCCACCGGGTGAGGGCCCCCTCAACGGCCTGCCCGTTCTCTCCGATCACCCCACCAGCAGGCGTCCTGCGGGACGCCGACGGTGTCGGGTCGGGGAGAGGTCGGGTCGGTGGGCAGCGGAACGGACACGCGGGGTACGGCCACGAGGGGCGCGGTGCCCCGGTGGCTCCTCCGGGGGATCGGCACGACCGTCGCCGCCCTCGTCGCGGTGGGCGCGGCTCCTGCTGCGGCCCTCGCCGCACCGGGGGACGCCGAGGTCGCCGACGCGCAGGCCGCCCGCGACGCGGCGGCCGCCCAGGTCGGCCAGATCAGCGCGCAGCTCGCCGCGGCCGAGTCCGCCGCGGCCGCCGCGTACCAGGCCGCGCAGATCGCGCTGCAGGAGTACGAGGAGCGCCGCGCCGCCCAGGAGGAGGCGCAGGCCGCCGCCGACGAGGCCGCGGAGGACGCCGATCGCGCCCGGGCGGAGCTGGCCCGCGGCCGTCAGCAGGTCGCCGACTTCGCGCGCTCCACCTACATGCAGGGCAGCACCGCGCCCGGCGCCGAGGCGCTGATGAGCGCCGAGGGCCCGACCCAGCTGCTGGAGCGGGCCGCGCTGCTCGACGCCGCCGGCGACCACCGGGTCGACGTCGTCGACCAGCTGACCGTGCTCGAGCAGGAGGCCGCCGAGGCAGACCGCGCCGCCCAACAGGCGGTGGCGGAGGCCGAGGCCCGGCAGGACGAGGCGGCGGAGTCGCTGGCCGTGGCCCAGGACCAGGAGATCTCGGCGCGCGCCCAGACGGCGGCGCTGGCCGAGCAGCGGGAGGCCTGGCAGGCCGAGCTGGACGAGGCGCAGGAGGCCCTCTACGGCGCCCAGGGCGCCCAGGCCGCGGCGGCCGCGGCCGCCGCGGCGCAGGAGGCGGCCCGCACCACCCCGCCGGCCTCGACCCCGTCCACCTCGGGCGGCAGCTCCTCGGGCGGCAGCTCCTCGGGCGGCTCGTCCGGCGGCTCCGCCGGCGGTGCGCCGGCCCCCGTGCCGACGACGGCCGACTCGCCCTCGGGCTCGGCGGTGCAGACGGCGATCGCCGCGGCCAAGTCGCAGCGCGGCCTGCCCTACAGCTGGGGTGGCGGCAACAGCTCCGGTCCGACCCACGGCATCCCGCCGGACACGGCGATCTACGGCTTCGACTGCTCGGGCCTGACCGAGTACGCCTACGCGCGGGCCGGCGTCGCCATCGGCGGCACCAGCCGCGACCAGTACTGGCGGTTCCGGGACCGCACCGTGGCGGCGTCCGACCTGCAGGCCGGCGACCTGGTGTTCTGGGGCTCCGGCTCGGCCTACACGTCGATCTACCACGTGGCGCTCTACATCGGCGGGGGCCAGGTGATCCAGGCGCCGCAGAGCGGGGACGTCGTGCGGATCTCGTCGATGTGGTTCGGCAGCGACTACTTCGGCGCGGTGCGCCCGACCGGCTGAGGAAGGACCTCACTGCCCCCCACCGCTCACAGGCTCGCGGCGGGCCCCTGCAGCGAGGCCACGCACGGGCCGGGACGTGGGGCGTCGGGCAGCCACGGGGGGAGCTGCCCGACGCAGTGCCGAGGCTAGCAGTCACCCGCCCCCGCGGGCAGGGGTGTGCACACGCCACGCGGACGGTCGGCGCGCCGGACCGCGGGCGACTCGGTGGCCGCCGACGGCGACCCGGCTGCCGTCCAGGAACGTGTAGGACACTGGCGCGGAGACGGGCACGCCGCCCCGTCGCCGGCCTCCTCGAGGCCGCGGACCCGCACGATCATGGGAGTTCCGTGAGCAGCGCCGCCAGCACCCCCCTCGGGCAGTCCGCCGGGTCCCCGGCCGCCGGTCAGCCGGTGCCGCCATCGGCCGACGCTGCGCAGCTGGAGCGCGTGCTCTTCGAGATCAAGCGGGTCATCGTCGGGCAGGACCGGCTGGTCGAGCGGATGCTCGTCTCGCTGCTCGCCCGCGGCCACGTGCTCCTCGAGGGCGTGCCGGGGGTGGCCAAGACCCTCGCGGTGGAGACGCTGGCCACCGTCGTCGGCGGCTCGTTCACCCGCCTGCAGTTCACCCCCGACCTGGTGCCGGCCGACATCATCGGCACCAGGATCTACAAGGCCGGGCAGGACGCCTTCGACACCGAGCTCGGGCCGGTGTTCGCCAACTTCGTCCTCACCGACGAGATCAACCGTGCGCCGGCCAAGGTGCAGTCGGCGCTGCTGGAGGTCATGGCCGAACGGCAGGTCTCCATCGGCGGGGTCACCCACCCGCTGCCCGACCCGTTCCTGGTGCTGGCCACGCAGAACCCGATCGAGTCCGAGGGCGTCTACCCGCTGCCCGAGGCGCAGCGCGACCGCTTCCTGATGAAGGTGCTCGTCGACTACCCGAGCCCCGAGGAGGAGCGGGAGATCATCTACCGGATGGGGTCGACCCCGCCGGTGGCCGAGACGGTGCTGGCTCCGGGCGACCTGCTGCGGATGCAGCGCACCGCCTCCCAGGTGTTCGTCCACCACGCGCTGGTCGACTACGTCGTCCGGCTGGTGGTGGCCACCCGGGCGCCGCGCGAGCACGGCATGGACGACGTCGCCTCGTGGGTCTCCTACGGCGCCAGCCCGCGTGCCTCGCTGGGCCTGATCGCCGCCAGCCGGGCGCTGGCGCTCGTCCGCGGCCGCGACTACGTGCTGCCGCAGGACGTCCTCGACGTCACCGCCGACGTGCTGCGGCACCGGCTGGTGCTCTCCTACGACGCGCTGGCCGACGGCGTGCCCGCCGACCACGTGGTCAAGCGGATCCTCCAGACCGTCCCGCTGCCGCAGGTCACCCCGCGGCAGCGGACCGGCGGCTTCGGCCCGGCCACGCCGGGCGGGCCGGCCGTGCCCGCGTTCGGCCCGCCGCAGGGCGTCCCCCCGTTCGGCCAGCCGGTGCCGCAGTTCGGCGCACCCGGGCCGGCGGCGGGTCCGTTCGCCGGCCGGCCGGGGGAGGCACAGCCCGGCACCGGTGCGCAGGGCCACCCGGGTGTCGGCCCCCAGGGCCACCCGGGCCCGGCCTCGCAGGGCCAGCCGGGGCCGGCCGGCAACGGCTACGCGCCCGGGTCGTCGCCGGCGTGATCCTCCGTCGTCGCTCCGGGAGCTCCGGCACCGCGACGCCGGAGCCGCCCGGGCACGCGCCCACGCCGGGGTCCGGGATCGATCCCGGGTCCGGGGACGGCGCCCCGCCCCGCTTCGCCGAGGGCCCGGCCGACGTCCTGCTGCAGCGGCTGGAGCTCACCGTCCGGCGCCGCCTCGACGGCCTGCTGCAGGGCGACCACCTCGGGCTGGTCCCCGGGTCGGGCACCGAGGCCGGGGACTCGCGCACCTACCACCCCGGCGACGACGTCCGGCGGATGGACTGGCCGGTCACCGCGCGCACGCAGGTGCCGCACGTCCGGGAGACGATCGCCGACCGCGAGCTGGAGACGTGGGCCGTCGTCGACCTCTCGGCGAGCCTGGACTTCGGCACCGCGCGGTGCGAGAAGCGCGACCTCGCGATCGCCGGCCTGGCCGCCGTCAGCCACCTGACCGTCCGCGGCGGCAACCGGCTCGGCGCCGTGGTCACCACGGGGGAGCGGGTGGACCGCTACCCGGCCGCGGCCGGCCGGCTGGCCGCCGACCGGCTGCTGCGTGCGGTGGTGGCCACGCCCCGGGCCGCCGGGGGACGGCGCGGTGACCTCGCGGCCGCGCTGGAGTCGCTGCGCCGCCCGCCGCGCCGACGCGGGCTGGTCGTCGTCGTGTCGGACTTCCTGGGCGACAGCGACTGGGAACGGCCCCTGCGCGGGCTGGCGGGGCGGCACGAGCTGCTCGCCATCGAGGTGGTCGACCCACGCGAGCTGGAGCTGCCCGACGTCGGGCTGCTCACCGTCGTCGACCCGGAGAGCGGCCAGACCCTCGAGGTGCCCACCGGCGACGCGGAGTTCCGCGCCCGGTACGCGGCCGGGGCCGCCGGCCAGCGGCAGGCGATCGCCGCGGCGCTGCGCCGGGCGGGCGCCGGTCACCTGCAGCTGCGCACGGACCGCGACTGGCTCATGGACGTCGTCCGGTTCGTCGCCGACCGCCGGCGCGCCGGCAGCGGAGGAGCCTCCCGATGACCTTCCAGGCACCGCTGTGGCTGCTCGGCCTGCTCGCCGTCGTGGCGCTGGTCGCGCTGTACGTCGTCCTGCAACTGCGCCGCAAGGCCTACGCGGCGCGGTTCACCAATGTCGCACTGCTGGGCAGTCTCGTGCCGAAGCGGCCGGGCTGGCGGCGGCACCTGGCCTTCGGGCTGGTGGCCCTCTCGTTGGCCGCGCTGGTGGTCTCCCTCGCCGTGCCGAGCACCGAGGTGCGGGTGCCCCGCGAGCGGGCGACGGTGATCATGGCCGTCGACGTCTCGCTGTCGATGCAGGCCACCGACATCGAGCCGAGCCGGTTCGAGGCCATGCAGAAGGCGGCCAAGGAGTTCGTCGACGTCCTGCCCGAGCGGATCAACCTGGGGCTGGTGTCCTTCGCCGGAACCGCGACCACGCTGGTCACCCCGACGACCGACCGCGGCCAGGTGCGCAGCGCCATCGACAACCTCGACCTCGCGGAGTCGACGGCGATCGGCGAGGCGGTGTTCACGTCGCTCTCGGCGATCCAGAACTACCAGGCCTCGCTGGAGGCGACCGAGGAGGAGCTGCCGCCGGCCCGGATCGTGCTGCTCTCCGACGGCTACAACACCGTCGGCCGCGACGACACCCAGGCCGTCGACGCCGCCGTCGACGCGGGCATCCCGGTCTCCACGATCGCGTTCGGCACCGACTACGGCACCCTCGACCTCGACGGGGAGCGGGTGCCGGTGCCGGTGGACCGGGAGACCCTCGAGCGGATCGCCGACGACACCGGCGGCAGCTACAGCGAGGCGGCCAGCGCCGCGGAGCTCGAGCAGGTCTACGAGGACCTCGGCAGCCAGATCGGCTACACCACCGAGCCGCGCGACGTCAGCTACTGGTTCGTCCGGGGCGGGGTGCTGCTGGCCCTGCTCGGCGTCGTCCTCAGCCTGCTCTGGACCAACCGCCTGCTGTAGCCCCCGTCCGGCCCCGTCCAGGGCCCCGCCGCGAGCTTGCGAGTGGTGGGGAGGACGGGGTCCTTTCTCAGCGGGAGGGGTCGAGGACCAGCTTGCCGGTGGTGCGGCGGGCGAGCAGGTCCTGGTGGGCCTCCCGGACGGCGGTCAGCGGGTAGCGGCCGCCGGCGATCGGCTTGAGCGCCCCGTCGGCGACCAGCGGCAGCAGCTCGGTCATCGCGTCGTCCATCATGTGCGGCCGGGTCATGCAGTGGGCCAGCCAGAAGCCGATGACCGCGCGGCTCTTCTGCATCAGCGCGCCGGGGTGCACCGGGGCTGCCGGCGTCCGGGCGGCCATCCCGTAGGTGACCAGCCGGCCGAACGGGGCCAGCGCCGACAGCGAGCCGTCGAAGACGTTGCCGCCGGTCATCTCCAGCACCACGTCGACCGGCTTGCCGCCGTTGGCCTCCCGCAGCGCGGCGGCGAAGGCCTTCGGGTCGTCGTCGGCCAGGGCGGGGTCGACGCTGGCGTCGGCGCCGAGCTCCTCGGTGAGCGCCCGCTTCTCCGGGCTGGACGCGGTGGCGATGACCCGGCCGGCGCCCCAGCGCCGGGCCAGCTGGATGGCCAGCGAGCCGACCCCGCCGGCGCCGGCGATGACGACGACGGTGTCGCCGGCGGCCAGGTGGGCGCTGGTGCGCAGCAGGTGCCAGGCGGTGGCGCCCTGGAGGACGACGGCCAGCGCCTGCTCGTCGGAGACGCCGTCGGGTACCGGCCAGGTCAGCCGCGGGTGCGCCGCGACCTTCTCCGCGTAGCCGCCGCCGTCCAGCAGCCCCACGACGCGCGGCCCGCCGCCGGCGGACGTGCCGACGAACTCCGCGCCCGGGACGAGCGGCAGCTGCTGCGGGGCGAGGTAGCTGTCCTCGATCTGGTGGGTGTCGGCGAAGTTGACGCCGGCCGAGGAGACCGCGAAGAGCTGCTGACCGGGGCCCGGGACCGGGTCGGGCAGGTCGACGACGTCGAGGACCTCGGGGCCGCCGAAGCGGGTGATCTGCACGGCTCGCATCCTCCGAGGCTATGGCCATGCGGTGGACCGACGGTGAGCGGTGGTCTCCGGGCGGGGCCCGCTGCAGTGATCGACGTGGAGAGCCCGCCGCGGCGCAGCTCAGCTGACGGGCAACGCTGCGAGCCGGGCGGCCAGTTCCGCGTTGCGCCGCAGGAACGGCTCCCATCCGGTCGGTGCCCGGGCGCTGGGCGCCGACCTGGTGCAGGTCTCCTGCTCCCAGGCGCGGAGTCGGCCGTCCCGGATCCGGAGCCGGACCAGGACGTCGTCCGCCCAGGCGGTGACGTCCTCGTCGCCCTCCCCGCCGGGCGCGGTGACCCGCTGCGGTGCGACCACCCACTGGACCGCCTCGATCTCCTCCTGGAGCCGGGCCGCGGCCTCGTAGGCCTGCGCCGCGGCCGCGGCGTCGCGCCGGACGGTGAGCGCCGCCAGTGCGTCGGCGACCGCCGTCGGCTCCCGGTCCAGCACGGACGCCACGGCGCTCGCCAGCCGGGCGACGGGGGTGTCCTGTCCGCCGCGCAGCCGCGCCAGCTCCCGCTCGCCGGCGGTGCGGGTGGGCCCGGCGTGGCCGAGCGGGTACAGCCGTTCCAGTCCGGACACGGCCAGCCGCACCTTGCGGGCCCCGAGGTAGGGGCCGAAGCAGCGGACCCCCGGTGCCGGCCGGTGCGCGGAGGCGAGGCCGAGACGCGGCGCCTCCGGCGAGGGGTCCAGGCGGATGCTGACGGGCACCTCCAGGCCGCCGACGATCCGGTTCCACGGTGGGAGCGACCGCTCGAGCAGGTTCCGTTCGGCCCAGGCGGCCTCGTGCGCGGAGTCGCAGACCAGCGCCTCGATCCGGGCGACCCGGAGCACCATCCGCCGCAGGTGGCGGCGGTCCCGCAGGTCGCCCCAGTAGGAGCTGACCCGGCGGCGCAGCTCTGCGGCCCGCCCGACGTACAGCACGCGGCCGCTGTCGTCCCGGAAGCGGTACACGCCCGGAGCGGCCGGCAGCGCGGCGACGGCGTCCGGTCGGGCGGGCATGCCCCATCGTGCGCACGGGCGCCGCGCCGGTGCCGGCGCCGCGCCCCACGGCTCCCACGCGTCCCACCGGTTCCGTTGTGTCCCAGCGCCGGCAGGAGACGCGTCGAGGGGGACGCCCCCGTGCAGGGACGTCCCCCTCGCGTCGTCGCACCGATGGCCCCGATCGGCGTCCCGGCTCGATCGTCCGGGACGCGCGATCGGGACCTCAGGTCATCGGGTGGTCTGCGCCTCGCGACGCGGGAGCACCCAGTCGGGCCGCACGTAGTGGCAGGTGTAGCCGAAGGGGACCTTCTGCAGGTAGTCCTGGTGCTCCTCCTCGGCCTCCCAGAACGGGCCGGCCGGCACGACCTCGGTGACGACCTTGCCTGGCCACAGGCCCGAGGCGTCGACGTCGGCGATGGTGTCGAGCGCGACGCGCTGCTGCTCCTCGCTCGTGTAGAAGATCGCCGAGCGGTAGCTCCGGCCCACGTCGTTGCCCTGCCGGTCCTTGGTCGACGGGTCGTGGATCTGGAAGAAGAACTCCAGCAGCTCCCGGAACGAGATCTTCTCGGGGTCGAAGACGATCTCGACCGCCTCGGCGTGGTCACCGTGGTTCCGGTACGTGGCGTTCGGTGTGTCGCCGCCGGAGTACCCGACCCGGGTGGAGAGCACCCCCGGGCGCTTGCGCAGCAGCTCCTGGGCACCCCAGAAGCAGCCGCCGGCGAGGATCGCGGTCTCAGTGGTCACGTGTGCCTCCCTCTGTCTGCAGCACGACGGGTGAACGCCGCGACCGGTGCAGGTGTTTCCTCCTCGGAGCGCGGCTTCGATGCCGGGACGGTCGATGCACCCGAACAGACGCCGACGGCCCGCCGCCCGGGGGTCGGCGGGCCGTCGGCGACGGTTCGTGCGGGTCCTCAGGCGACGTCGGTGCGGGCGTCGGACAGGTACTCGCGCACCGCCGGCTCGGGGACGCGGAAGGACCGGCCGACGCGCACGGCGGCCAGGTCCCCGCCGTGCACGAGGCGGTACACGGTCATCTTCGACACGCGCATGATCGCCGCGACCTCGGCCACGGTGAGGAAGCTGACCCCAGCGCGGGGCGCGGGCCGCTCGATGCCCGGCTGCACCGCGGTCGGGTGCGGGGTCCCCGGTCGCACGGCCATCGGTCGCTGGCCCATCGGGCCGGCGCCGAACTGCGGGCGAACGCCCGGCGACGTGGGGCGGGCTGCCGACTGGGGGCCGGGCACGGCGGGGCGGGTGTAGGGACGCTGGCCGTAGGCGGCCTGGCGGTGGAGAGCCGGAGCGGGGGAGCGCTGGGGCAGGGACACGTCGTTCCTCTCGGTGGCGGTCCACGGGACGCGGGTCTGGCTCGCCGTTGGCGACGCTGTGCGTCCGTGCTGCTACTGACCGTATGAGATCGGCGAGAGGGATGCGAGCACAGTGACGGACGAGACGGACCGGTCCGGTTCGTCAGGAGTTGACCGTGCGCTCACCGGCGGGCCGGCCCTGGCGCGGCGTGCTCAGCCGATCCAGCGGCGCACCTGGCCGGTCAGCACCCGGCCGAACTGCAGCTCCGGGAAGTGGGCGCCGGCGCCGTAGGTGGTGTCGCCCTCGAGTTCGCGGAACAACCGTTCCCGGACCCGCGCGGCGAGCTCGGGGTCGAGGTCGCCCATGGCGTGCCACGAGGTCTCGTCCAGCTGCACGGGGCAGGTGATCGCGTCGCCGAGCAGCAGCGCCCGGTGCACCCCGGAGGACACGACGACCGACAGGTGGCCCGGGGTGTGCCCGGGGGTCATCGTGACGTCGACGCCGGGGACGACGGCGGTGTCGTCGCCGACCAGGTGGATGCGGGCGCCGTCCGTGGTCTGCATCCCGTGCCGGATGTGGGGGAGCATCCGGCTCTCCGGGTTGAGCACGAAGTGCTTCCAGTCGGCCGCGCCGAACCAGAGCTCGGCCCGGGGGAAGGTCGGCCGGCCGGCCAGGTCGAAGAGCCATCCGCAGTGGTCGAGGTGCAGGTGCGTGCAGATGACGACGTCGACGTCCTCGGGCCGCACCCCGGCCGCCCGCAGCCCGGTCATGAGCTGGCCGCCGACGAGCAGCCGCCGGGGGCCGTCGTCGTGCAGGTCCGGACCCAGCCCCGCGTCGACCAGCACCACGTGCGAGCCGGTCCGGACGAGGAAGCAGCCGATCGGCAGCCACGCCTGGCCGTGCCGGTTGAAGAGGTCCTCGTGGCCGTCGGCGGTGACGTGCTCCCCGAAGTAGCCGGGGCTCGTCCGGAACGTGCCGTCGGCGATCGGGTGGACGTCGATGTCGCCGACCCTCATGAGCTGTCCTCCCCACGGTCCCTCGCCGACCTTCCCGCAGGTCGACGCCGACGGCCAGCCGAGGAGGAGGACCCGTGTCCGGGCCGGGCGGGGCTCGATCGTGCAGCCCCGCCCGCCGGCCGGGGTCAGGAGGTGCCGAACATGACCACCCAGTGTCCCCGCGTGACCTCGGGGTACCCGATGTAGGCCCAGCCGACCCCGAAGGTGGTGTACTCCGGGCTCAGCAGCAGCGCGTTGTGGCCGGGGGACTGCTGCCACCACGCCAGCGCGGCGGGGCCCAAGGGGGAGTCGCCGCCCTCGCCCCAGTAGTTGATCTCACCGATCGGGCCGGTGTAGCCGCCGCAGTACTCGGCCCGCTCCACGATCCCCATGCCGCGGGAGTCGATGTGGTCGGATGGCGAGAACCCTCGCTGGGCGGAGTCGAGCGCGCCCCACATGGTCGGCCGGCGCAGCGGCTCGGACGCCGTCAGGGCGGGCAGGCCGTTCTGGGCGCGGTAGGCGTTGATGTTGTCGGCCACCCACTGCTCGTCCTCGTCCCACTGCAGCCCCAGCAGGTCGGGGCCGGAGCCGTAGCCCATGTAGTTGCAGTCCTCGGGCGCGGCGGAGGCCGCGACCGGTGTGGCCAGGACCAGCCCACTGGAGACGGCGACTGCGACGGTGAACGCGCGACCGGTGGTGCGACGACGGCTGCGGGTCATGACGTCCTCCTCGAGGTGGGCGGGGCCGGTCCCGACGCAGGGAGGACGCGACCCGCCCGCTCGGGCAGGACCCGGGTTCAGCGACGACCCCCGTCGGGCTGATCGGTGCGGCACCGCCGCAGCGGGTGCCGCAGGAGAGGGTGGCCCCGCGGCCGGGCTCCGGTCAGCAGTAGTGCACTACTGCACTCCCGCCCGCACCGCCGCCATCACTCGCGGTGACCCGTCGCGGCGGCCGCGGGCGACCCGCGAGCGGGGCGCACCGCGGCGACGAGGGCGGCCCGGTCGGCGAGGCCGAGCCGGGTGCAGGCGCGGTAGACGTGGCTCTCCACGGTGCGCACGGACAGCTGCAACCGGTCGGCGATCGCGCGGTTGGTCAGCCCCTCGCCGGCCAGGAGCGCGATCTCCCGTTCCCGGTCCCGGACGGGCAGCGGGCACCTCGCGGCCAGCAGCGCCGGGGTCCGCGCGCCTTCGGACACCTCGGCCAGCGCCGCGGCCCGGTCCGCCGCGGCGGCGGCCTCGGGCCACCGGCCCCGCTCCCGCGCCGTCACGGCGGCCTGCGCGGCGGCGTCGGCGGCGAACAGGTACCGCTCGGCCGCCTCGAGGTCGGCCGACACGGCCAGGAGCCCGACGGCGTCGCCCACTGCGAGCGCCCGGGCGTGGGCCGCGGCCGCGACGGCGGCCCGGCAGGCGGGCGCGCGGGCGAGAGCGGCCAGCCGCGGCGCCTGCTCCCGGTCGCCGAGGCAGACCGCGGTGTGGCGCACCAGCACCTCGACGGCCGACTGTCCCGCCGCGTGCGCGAGCTCGGCGGCCCGGGTCAGGTGCTCGCGCGCCGCCACCGTCGCGCCGTCCGCCGCCGCGGCCCAGGCCCGGGCCAGCCCGAGGTGGGCGTCGGGGAGCCGGACGCCGGAGCGGGCCGCGCGCTCGGCCTGTGCGAGGGCGGTCCGGGCGGCGGCGGCCTCGCCGAGCACGGCGTGCGCCTGGGCCTGGAGCGCCGCGAGGACCGCCGTCCACCCGCCTCCGTGCCCCGGCAGCTGGGGGAGCACTGCCTCGACGTGCCGGATCGTCGTCCGCGGGTGCCCGCAGGCGAGCTCGGCGCAGGCCGCCAGCAGCGCGCCGAACCCGGCGGCGTGGCTCCCGGTCCGTCCGCGGACCCACTCCAGCCGCACCCGGGCGCGTGCCGGCTCGCCCTCCAGGCACACCCCGAGGACCTCGGCGAACGCGATGTCGTGCTGCAGCGGCAGCGTCTCGAGGCTCGCTCCTGCCGCCCCGATGCCGCGGCGGGCCAGGTCGGCGATCGGGTCACCCCGCCCCGACCAGGCCCGCGCGTACACCGCGGTCCAGCTCGCCCAGGCCGACGCCCACGGGGGGACGCCGTCGTCCGCGAGCACCTCCTGGGCCAGCCGCGCGGCGCGCTCGACCTGGCCGGACGCCATCGCCGCGGTGGCGTGCAGCGCGGTCCGAACCTGCGCCGCGCCGGGAGCGGTCTCCTCGGTCCGCGCCGCGACCGGCACCGGGTGCGCCCCCTCGGCGTCCGCGGGGCGCACGCAGCGCAGGTAGGCGGACGACAGCGCGAAGCGGAGGCGTTCGGCGTCGGAGGCGGCCGACGCCAGCGCCGGCCCCAGGGCGGCCTCCGCCTCGGTCGCCCGTGCCTGCCAGGAGAGCACGCTGGCGAGCCCGAGCCGGGCGTCGAACCCGCCCCCGGCGTCGCAGGCGGCGCGGAGGAGCCGCTCGGCGAGCTCGTAGTCGGTCAGGTCCACCGCCTGCCCTGCGGCGCGTACCAGCATCGCGGGGTCCGGGTGCGTGTCGCCGTCGAGCCCGAGGACGGCGCTGCGCAGGGCGTCGCCGGCGCGGCGTCCCCCGGCGAAGACCTCGGAGAGCTCGCGGCGGAGCCGCCGGGCCCGCGGCGAGCTCACCCGTGCCCGGACCGACTCCGCGTACAGCGGGTGGGCGACCCGCACGTCCCAGCGCGTGCCCTCCCGCCCGACGGCGGCCAGGCCCCGCTGGGCGACCTGCTCGACCGCCTCCGCGTCGGTGAGCCGGGTCAGCTGGTCCAGACCCAGGGGCTCGCCGAAGGCCAGCAGCTCCATCACCCGGCCCTGCGCCTCGGTCAGGACGCCGATCCGCTGCGCGACCAGCTCGTCCAGGGCCGGCGGCAACCCGGCCGGCCCCGCCCACCGCCACACCCCGTCGGTGCACGCCAGGCGGCCGGCGCGGCGCTCCCCGTCCACGAGGTGGCGCAGCCACAGCACGTTGCCCCGGGTGATCTCGAAGAACCGGTGCTCGCTCGCGGCCGAGACCGGGCCGCCGAGGCCGGCGCGCAGCAACGCGCCCGTCGCCGCCTCGGCCAACGGCAGCAGGTCCAGCCGCTCGGCCAGGCCGTCCTTCCACAACGCCGTGACCGCGTCCGGCGCAGCCTGCCCGCTGCGCACCGTGAGGACCATCGGGATCGCGCGCTCGGCGACGGCCTGCTGCAGCACCGTGGCCGAGACCTCGTCGAGCAGGTGGGCGTCGTCGACCGCCAGCACCCACTCGCGACCGGCGGCCTGCAGGGCCTGGGTGGCCCGCTGCACCGCGGTCACGTCCGGCTCGGCGTCGGAGTCGGTCCCGGTCCACCCCGCCAGCGCGGCGAGCGGGACGTCGCGCGAGGACGCGGTGGCCGTCACGAACCCGTGCCCGGCACCCGGGCCGCCCACCCGCGCGAGCAGCTCCCGGGCCAGCCGGCTCTTGCCCACCCCGGGGGCGCCGGCGATCACCAGGCAGCCGCGCCGCCGCACCGCCTCCACCGCGGACCGCAGTTCGTCGTCGCGCCCGGTGAACGGCCAGGTGTCCATCGACGCCGTCACCCCCAGCACCGTCGTCGGGCGGTGCACCGAGGCGACCGATGCCCCGTGCGCCGCCGGGAGCGGGACGAACCGGATCAGGTCCGGGGACACCGTCGTCCCGACCGGGCACGACGGCAACGGGCCGGCGCACCGGCTGCGGAGTTCCGGAACCGGCGGGACGCGGCCGGTCACCCGGGGCAGCCGGGGAGGCCTCCGCCGGCCCTCGGCGAGCCACCCGCCCCGGACCGCCCGGGCGCGGATGCGGCGCGGTCGTGGACAGTGGGGACCATGCAGGCACCTCTCCCGGCCGACCGGATCCTGGACGTGGCGACGCGGATCGCCGACCAGCTGCTGGAGGTCCAGACCCGGGTCAACGGGCAGATCGACGCCGCCCTGGCCGACCTGCTGCCCGGCGTCCAGGAGCGGCTGGACGTCCGACCGGCGGACGACGTCGACCTCTCCGACCTGGTGAACGCCCGGATCACCGGCCTGAGCGTCGTCGTCACGCCCGCGGCGGTGGCCACCGTCGTCCCGCTGTCGGCCGCCTCGGCCGCCACGACGCGGGCCGGGCGCCGCGCCATGACCGAGATCGTCACCGGTGCCGACGACCGCCTGGCCGTCATCGCCGGCCCCTGCTCGATCCACGACCCGGCCGCCGCCGTGGAGTACGCCGGCTTCCTCGCCCGCATGCGGGAACGGCACGGCGACGACCTCGAGATCCTGATGCGGACGTACACGGAGAAGCCGCGGACCGAGGTCGACTGGAAGGGGTTCGCCTACGACCCGTTCCTCGACGGGTCCAGCCGCATCAGCGTCGGCCTCGTCGCCACCCGGGTGCTCATGTGCCAGATCACCGCCCTGGGCGTGCCGGTGGCCGCCGAGCCGCTCAACGCGCTGACGCCGCAGTACGTCAACGGGCTGGTCACCTACAACGGCGTCGGCGCGCGCAACGTCACCGACCAGACCGCCCGCGAGCGGGTGTCGGGCTTCTCGTCCGTCGTCGGCTTCAAGAACTCGCCGGAGGGCAGCATCGAGGCCGCCATCTCGGCCGTCGTGGCCGCGCGGGCGCCGCACGAGTTCCTCGGTGTCGACCACCACGGGGTGTCGGCCCAGCTGTCGACGACGGGCAACGACACCGGTCACGTCATCCTGCGCGGCGCCCAGGACGGCCCCAACTACTCGGCCGCGCACATCGCGGAGACCAAGCGGAAGCTCGCGGCGCGCGGTCTGCCGGAGGTGGTCGTCGTCGACGCCTCCCACGGCAACAGCCGCAAGGACCACCGGCGCCAGATCGAGGTCGTGCGCGACCTGGCCGGTCAGGTGGCCGGCGGCGAGCGGGCGATCCGCGGCGTGATGGTGGAGAGCAACCTGGTCGCCGGCCGGCAGGACCTCGACCGCCGGCACCCCGAGGCGCTGGAGTACGGCAAGAGCGTCACCGACGCCTGCATCGACCTCGACACCACCGAGGTGGTGCTGGCCGAGCTCGCCGAGGCCGCCCGGGTGCGGCGGGGGACCCGGCAGCGGGAGGGCAGCTCCGCCGGCGCGTGACCCCGCGCGGCCGCCGCAGACCGTCGTCGACGTGATCGGGCGGGACGATCGGCCGCTGGGGCTGGGGGTCTGTCGCTCTGTTGGGCTACCCTGACGCACCGTGCGCGCCCCGTCGGACACGCCTGACACGAGCCTCCTGCGGGACGTCCGGGCGCGGGACCCGCAGTCCGCGGCGCGCAGCGCCGCCGTCATCCTCCTGCTGGCCGCCGTCGCCCTGGCCGGGTGGGCGCTCCTGGAGCACTCGACGCAGGCCCCCCTCGCGCGCGGCCTCTGCTGGTCGGCCGCGGGACTCCTGGCCGCGTTCGCCGTCGTCCACCGGGTCGTGCTGGCGGAGCGCCTGGACCGGATGGCGGCCGGCGCGCTGATGTCCGTCGGCGGCGTCCTGCTCGGGGCCTTCCTGTCCCTGCTCACCGACGACACCTCTGCCGCGGCGCAGTCCTTCCTCTCCCTGCCGGTCCTGTGGGCGGCGTCCCACCTGAAGACCGCAGGCGTCGTCCTGGTGACCGGGACGACGGTGCTCGTGGACGCCGGGACGCTGCTGTACCTGCTGCCGGTCCGCGAGGCGCTGACCAACCTCGTCTTCGTGGGCGCCGTGCTGGTGCTGATGGCGGCCGTCCTCTGCCGGGCGGCGGTCCGCCAGGAACAGCTGGTCGCGGCGCTGCAACGGCAGGCGCAGGTCGACACGCTGACCGGCCTGGTCAACCGCCGGGTCTTCCAGGAGGCGCTGGTCCGGACGACCGCGCGCCGGCCGGCCCCGGGGACCGCGCTGGTGCTCATCGACGTCGACGCGTTCAAGTCGATCAACGACGCGCACGGCCACCCAGCCGGCGACGAGGTCCTCGTCCACCTGGCCCGGGTGTTGACCGAGCAGGTGCGTGCCGACGACGCCGTCCTCTCCCGGCTGGGCGGTGACGAGCTGGCCGTGCTGCTGCCCGGCTGCTCCGCGCGCACCGCCCAGCGCCGGGCCGAGGCCCTGCTGGAGGCGGTGCGCCGGACCCCCGTGACGCTCACCGACGGCACGACGCTGGCCCTGTCGATCAGCCTCGGGGTGGCCCACCTGCCGCAGGCCGCGGACAGTCTGGCGGCGCTGTACGAGATCGCGGACGCCGCGCTCTACGACGCCAAGCGCGCCGGGCGCGGCTGCGTCGCCGTGGCCGCGGCCTGAGCCGCGCTCAGCCCGGGGCGGCGGCGCGGTACCAGTCGCGCAGGCGCGTGAACCCCTCCTCGAGGGTCACCTCGGGCCGCCACCCCAGCGCGGCCCGCGTCCGTCTCTGGTCGAACCAGTGGGCGGTCGCCAGCTGCTCGGCCAGGAACCTGGTGAGCGGGGGGACGGCGCGACGGCGCGCGGCCGCCCAGACCCCCTCCACGGCGGCGCCGGCCAGCCAGGCCGCACCGAACGGCACCCGGCCGCGCGGCCCGGGCACCCCCGCGGCCCCGCACAGCCGGCCCAGGACCTCCGCGACCGGGCGCGGCTGCCCGTTCGAGACGACCAGGGCCTCGCCGTGCACCGGCCCGCACGCGTCCACGGCGGCGACCAGGGCGGCCGCCGCGTTGTCGACGTAGGTCGTGTCGATCAGCGCCGCCCCCGACCCGATCACCGGCAGCCGCCCGGCCCGGGCCCGCTGCACGATGCGCGCGACGAGCTGGGTGTCGCCGGGACCCCAGACCAGGTGCGGACGGACCGCCAGCACGGCGAGCGACGAGGAGTCCGCGGCCAGGGCGTCGGACTCGGCCACGGCCTTGGAGCGGGCGTACCGGCCGCGGGCCCGCGCGGGGTCGGCGGCCCCGGCGCCCACGCCGGTCAGCGGCGTCCCGGCGTGCGCCACGGACGGGGACGAGACGTGCACCAGCCGGCCGACGCCCGCGGCCCGGCAGGCGCCCAGCACGGTGCGGGTGCCCTCGATGTTGGCGGCGACGTACTCGGCCCACGGGCCGGTGACGTCCACCTTCGCGGCCAGGTGCAGCACGGCGTCCTGCCCCCGGGCGGCCCGCGCCACCACCGCGGGGTCGGCGACGTCCCCCAGCACCTCCGCGCACGGCAGGCCGGAGGGGCGGCGCTGCAGCACCGTCACCTCGTCGCCGCGCTCCAGCAGTCCGCGGGCCGTGGCCCGGCCGAGCATCCCGCTGGCGCCGGTGACCAGCACCCTCACGGTCGGCGGGGGGCCCGGGCGCCGGCCAGCAGCCGTGCGGCGCGGCGGGCGACCTCGGCGCGGTCCACCTTCGACTGGTGCCGCACGTCGACCGGCAGCCGCGCCGCGGTCAGCACCGCCGCGACGTCGGTCCCGGCGGCGGCCCGGACCGCGGCGGCGACGTCCTCCCCGGCCAGCCCCAGCCGCGCCGTCCGGCCGCCGCGCCGGGGGCGGACGCCGGAGGGCACGACGACCACCACGACCGCCTGCGTCCCCGCCGGCCCGACCCCCACGGCCGCGGCGGCCGACACCCCGGCGAGCGCCTCCACCCGCTGCTCGACCCCGACCGGCGTCACCGGACCGGCCGCGGTGGTGATCACGTGCTGGAGACGGCCCTCGATCCAGAGCCGCCCCTCGGCGTCCAGGTGGCCGACGTCGCCGGTGCGGTGCCAGCCGGGGTCCCGCGACGTCGACCGCTCGAGCGCCCACAGCGCGTCGTAGCGGTCCTTGACGTGTGCGGCCCGCACGCAGACCTCGCCGGGGACGCCCGGGCGGTCGGTGAGCTCGCCGTCGGCCCGCCCGTCGGCCGACAGCGGGCTGATCCGCACGTCGACCCCGGGCAGGGGCCGGCCCACGCACACGCCGTCGCCGGTGCCCGCGGCCTCGATGCCGGCGAGGGAGACGTCGGTGACCGGCAGGACCTCGGTCATCCCGTAGGGCGTGTGCGCGTCGGCGGCGGGCAGCACCGCGCGCAGCGACCGCAGCAGGGACGCCGGGACGGGGGCGCCGGCCGACATCAGCAGCCGGACCCGGGACAGGGCCGTGCGCTGCTCCTCCGACAGGTCCGCCGCCGTGGCCGTCACGCGGCGCAGCGCCGCGGGGGAGGCGAAGACCACGGTCGCGTCGACGGCCGCCGCCGCGTCGGCCAGCGCCGCCGCGGTCAGCGAGGCCGGCGCGGTCACGTCGACGTCCGGGACGGCCGACCCGATGCCCAGCGCCGGCCCGAGGATCGCGAACGGCGCGAACGCCGCCACGAACCGGTCCTCGGCGCTGAGCCCGTAGGCGCACCGCATGAGGTCGAGCTGGGCGGCGGCCTGGCGGTGCGTGTAGACGACGCCCTTGGCCGGCCCCGTCGCCCCGGAGGTGAACAGCACGGCGCAGTCGGCGTCCAGCGGGGCCTCGGCCGGGACCGGCGCCGTGCGGCCGAGGGCCTCCAGCCCGGCCAGCGTGTGCGCGGCCCCTAGCGCGCGCAGGGGCGCCGGGCCGGCCGCGATCCGGGAGCCGGGCAGGGCCATCAGGCGGGCGGCGGCCAGGCCGGCCCGGCTGCCGACGACGGAGTCGACCGCCGCGCTGCGCAGGGCCCGGCGCATCCCGGCCAGCCCCAGGCCCTTGTCCGCGACGACGACCACGGCACCGGCGCGCCACACCGCGTACACCGCGGCGGTGAGGTCGGCCGACGGCTCCACGAGGAGCGCGACCCGGTGCCCGGGCCGGACCCCGGACGCCGCCAGCCCGGCGGCGAGGTCGGCCACCCGCCGGGCCAGCCGGGCCCAGCTCACCGTCGTGCCGCCGACCTCGACGACCGCGGGTGCGTCGTCGCCCGACCGCTCGTCCAGGGCGGACCACAGGCGGCGTCCGGCGTCCCGCACCGGGCGGGCCGGCGACTCCACCGGGCCGGTCCCCAGGTCGGCCACCCACCGGGCCACGGCCGCGGCGTACTCCGGCGCGTCCTCGGGGAGCAGGTGCGAGGCGCCCTCGTAGCGGTGCAGCCGGGCCTGCGGCAGGCGGCGGCGCAGGTCGGAGAGGTACCGCTCGCCGAACACCGGGTCGCGCGGGCCCCACAGCAGCAGCGCCGGGACGTCGAGCGTGCGGACGCCCTCGGCGATCGCCTCCTGCACCGGGCGGGACGGGTGGCCGGGGGAGAAGGGGATGTCGGCGACGAAGTCGCCGACCGACCGCCGGCGTGACGGCGACCGGTAGGGCGCGGCGAAGGCGTCGCGGACGTCGGCGGGCAGCGCGGGCCGCGACAGCGCCGTGGTCGCCCGGACGAAGACGGGGGTGCCGACGGTGACCGCCGCGCGCACGCCGGGCACGTCGGCCAGCCGGATCAGCGCCGGCCCGAGGTCGCCCTCGGGCATGGCGACGGCGGTGTTGGCCAGGACGACGCCGTGCAGGTCCGCCCGGTGCTCGAGGGCCCATCCGAGGGAGATGACGCCGCCCCAGTCGTGCCCGACCGTGACCACCGGCCCGGCAACGCCGAGCGCCGCCGTGAGGTCCCCGAGGTCGGCCACCCGCTGCGCCAGCGACCGCGGCCCGGCCGGGCGGTCGGACCAGCCCATGCCCAGCTGGTCGGGGGCGACCACGCGCCAGCCGGGCGGGGCGGCGGCCAGCAGCCGGCGCCACAGGTAGGACCACGTGGGGTTGCCGTGGACGCACAGCAGCGTCCCGGCCGGGTCGCGGACGCCGTTGTCGAGGACGTGCCAGGTGTGCTCGACGCCGGTGCGGTCTTTGACGGGGACCAGCCGGGACCAGGCGGGGTCCAGACCGGGGAGTGCCGGCGGGGGGCTCGCGGCGTCGTCCGCCCTCACCAGGCGATCTCGAGGCAGGACGCGTTGAGGCCCGAGCCGATCCCCATGAGCAGCACCCGGTCGCCGTCCACCAGCGAGTCCTGCTCGCCGGCCAGCGTGAACGGGACCGACGCCGGGCCGAGGTTGCCGCGGGTCGGGAACGTCGTCGGCACCAGCGCGGGGTCGACGGAGAACCGGTCGCACATGGCCTTGGTGTGCACCTTGGACACCTGGTGCATGACGTAGCGGCTCATGCCCTGCGCCCAGTCGAACTCCACCGCGGCGTCGGCCCACATCTGCAGCGAGAGGTCGAGGCCGGCGTCCAGGAGGCCCTTGAGGTCGGTCCGCATCATGTCGTTGTCGCCGACGCACAGCTCGTGGTGCTCGGTGCCCGCCCGGCTCACCGACCCGACGAGGCGGTGCCCCTCCGGGTGGCGGTCGGCGCGGCCCAGCACCATGGCGACGGCTCCCGAGCCCAGCGTCAGGGTCGCGAACTGCGCCAGCACGTCCTTGGACACGGTGTCGGGCTGGTTGAGCCGGTCGACGGTGCGCTCCTGGACGGGGCGGGAGTCCTCGCCGTTGACGATCAGCGCGTGCTCGACCATCCCGGAGTCGATCATGGCGGCGGCGAGCTCCATGCCGTTGACGAAGCCGAGGCAGGCGTTGGTCACGTCGAAGTTCTGGCAGGACCGCGGCAGGCCCAGCGCGTGGTGCACCGCGACCGCGGTCGAGGGCTCGAGGTACCGGCGGCTGACCGAGGTGTTGATCATCACGCCGATCCCGGCCGGGTCGACCCCGCTCTCGCTGATGGCCTTGGCTCCGGCCGTCGCGGCGCCGTCGACGAAGGTGACGCCCTCGGGCCACCAGCGGCGCTCCCGGATCCCGGCGAGGCGCTCGAGCAGGCCGGGACGCAGCCCGACCCGCTGATAGGTGTCCGCGAGCGCCTCGTCGAGCGCGTCGGAGGTGACGACGCGGGAGGCGTCGGCGGTCTGCACGGTCAGGACGGCCGTGTTGCTGAACCGGTGGGTGGCGCTACGGCTCATGTGCGACGTCCCGTTCTCCGTCGGGCTGACTTCCGGATCCGCCGCGCCCGCTTTCATCGGCCACTACCCGACCTCCCCGACGCTATGCCACGGGGCGCCGCGGGGGAACGGGTGGGGCGGGGCGGCCGGCGACGTCCCCGCTCAGGCGCGCCGGCCGGTGCCGCCTCCGGGGCCAGCGCGGCCACGATGGCCCCGCGGAACCACAGCTGGGCCGCTGTCTCCCGGTGCCGTGCCTGCCAGTACAGCCGCACCTCGTCCCGACCCCTGGTGAAGTGGAGCGCCGAGCCGGCCAGCGCCACCGACGTCCCGCGGACGATCAGCCAGGCGGCGCACAACGCCCTGTTGGAGCCGCAGGGCCCGGTCTTCGTCTCCGTGCCCTACGACGACTGGGCCCAGGAGGCCGGGCCCGACAGCGAGCACCTGGCCGACCGCGCCGTCGCCCAGGCCGCCTGGCCGTCCCCGGCGCAGGTCGACGAGCTCGTCGCCGTCCTGTCCGCCGCGCGGAACCCGGTGCTGGTCGGGGGGAGCGGTGGACGCGGTGGCCGCGAACGGGCCGGCCGTCGAGCTCGCCGAACGGATGCGGATGCCGGCCTGGATCGCGCCGTCGGTGTCGCGGTGCCCGTTCCCCACCCGGCACGCCTCGTTCCGCGGCGTCCTGCCGGCGGCGGTGCGCGGCATCTCCACGCTGCTGGCCGGCCACGACCTCAGAGCCAGCCCGAGCTGGTCGAGGCCTTCCGGTCGGCGATGAACCGGTCGCTGGAGTTCTGCCGGCAGAACCCCGACGAGGTGCGCCGGGTCATCGGCACCTACACGCAGCTGGCGCCGAAGCTGATCGTGAACCTGACCCTCCCCGTGTACCGCACCGAGGTGAACCAGGAGGCGCTGACGGCGCTGGGTGCGTCCGCGGTCGAGTACGGCACGCTGAAGGCCGAACCGGACCTCGACGCCCTGCTCTGGTAGCCCGGGTGGGCGCCGGGTGGCGACCGTGGTGTCCTGAGAGACGGCGGACGTCCCGGGTCGACGACGCCGGACCGGATCGGAGGAGGCCTTCGTGCAGTTCTACCTGGACGGCTACCACCCCGGTGACCCGGAGCTGCCCCCCGGCACGGAACCGCGTGCCGAGGGGGAGCCCGGGGAGCTCCCCGCGGAGGTCGACGTCCTCGTCGTCGGCACCGGGCCGGCCGGGCTGGTGCTGGCCGCGCAGCTGGCCGCCTTCCCCGGCATCACCACCCGCGTCGTCGAGCGGCGGCCCGGCCCGCTCGAGCTCGGCCAGGCCGACGGCGTCGCCTGCCGCTCCGTGGAGATGTTCGAGGCCTTCGGCATCACCGAGCGGCTGCTCAAGGAGGCGTACTGGGTCAACGAGACCGTCTTCTGGCGCCCGGACGACGGGGACCGCACGCGCATCGCGCGCGGCGGCCGGATCCAGGACGTCGAGGACGGCCTGTCGGAGATGCCGCACGTCATCGTCAACCAGGCGCGGATCCAGCAGCACCTGCTCGACCTCATGCGGCGCTCGCCCGGTCGCGTGACTCCGGACTACGGCCTCGAGGTCCGCGACGTCGTCGTCGGCGACTCGGGCGACCACCCGGTCGAGGTCACCCTCGCGCGGACCGGCCCCGACCGGGAGGGGGAGGAGGTGACCGTCCGCGCCCGGTACGTCGTCGGCTGCGACGGGGCGCGCAGCACGGTGCGCCGCTCGATGGGCCGGGAGCTGCGCGGCGACTCGGCCAACCAGGCCTGGGGCGTCATGGACGTCCTCGCCGTGACCGACTTCCCGGACATCCGGTTCAAGGCGGTGATCCAGTCCGAGGCCGGCAACATCGTGCTCATCCCGCGCGAGGGCGGCTACCTCGTCCGGTTCTACATCGAACTCGAGGACCTCGCGCCCGGCGAGCGCGTGGCGGCGCGCGGTATCACCGTGGACCGGCTGATCGAGTCGGCCCGGCGGATCCTCTCCCCGTACACGCTCGACGTGCGGGACGTCGTCTGGTGGTCGGTGTACGAGATCGGCCAGCGGCTCACCGACGCGTTCGACGACGTCCCCGCCGACCAGGTCGGGTCCCGCCTGCCGCGGGTGTTCATCGCCGGCGACGCCTGCCACACGCACAGCCCCAAGGCCGGGCAGGGCATGAACGTCGGGATGCAGGACGGGTTCAACCTCGGCTGGAAGCTCGCCGCGGTCGTCGAGGGCCGCGCCGCGCCGGAGCTGCTGGGCACCTACTCCGCCGAGCGCCAGGCGGTCGCGCAGCGGCTGATCGACTTCGACCGCGAGTGGGCGGCAAAGCACAGCGCCCGGCCCACGGACGCCGGGGGCGAGGGCGGCGACGCTCCGGACCTGCAGCGCCTCTACTCCGAGCAGGGCCGGTTCACCGCCGGCGTGGCGACGCACTACGAGCGCTCGCTGATCACCGGCGCGACGACCTCCCAGGACCTCGCCAAGGGGTTCGTCATCGGCGAGCGGTTCCACTCCGCGCCCGTCGTCCGGCTCGCCGACGCCAAGGCGGTGCACCTCGGGCACGTCGCGCGGGCGGACGGCCGGTGGCGGCTCTACGCGTTCGCGGACGCGGCCGACCCGCGCGCTGCGGACTCCCGGCTGCGGGCGTTCTGCGAGTTCCTCGCGGAGTCCGACCGGTCGCCGGTCCGGCGGTACACGCCCGAGGGGGCCGACGTCGACGCGGTGTTCGACCTGCGCGCCGTCGTCCAGCAGGGCCACCGGGAGCTGTCGGTCACCGGGCTGCCGCCCCTGCTGCTGCCGCGGAAGGGCCGGTTCGGCCTGGTCGACTACGAGAAGGTCTTCTGCCCCGACCTGAAGGCCGGGACCGACGTGTTCGACCTGCGCGGCATCGACCGCGCGCAGGGCTGCGTCGTCGTCGTCCGTCCCGACCAGTACGTCGCGCACGTCCTGCCGCTGGACGCCACCGACGAGCTCGGCGAGTTCTTCGCCCGGTTCATGGTCGAGCCGGGCGCCCGGTGAGCGCGGCCGGGGGACCGCCGGCTCAGGCCTGGTGCACGGTGGTGACGCGGTAGACGCCGGGGGCAGAGTCGGTCATGTCGATGAACCGGCGCTCGTCCTCCAGCACCTCGGGGCGGGCGTTGACCATCACCGCCCGGTAGGCCTCCGGGTCGTCGAAGTAGGCCATCGCGAACCCCTCGTACTCGTGGCGGCCGACCCCGGCTGCGCGGGCGGCGAAGGAGCTGGCCTTGGGGTCGGCGTGGAACTGCCGGTAGCCGCTGCCCCGCGCGTCCGCGCCGGGCTTGACCAGCCACCCGTGCCGGTTGAGCCAGTGCGAGTGGTGAGCGTCCCAGCTCATGGTCAGTGCCCGGCTGATCACCACGAGGGTCACGACGTCGGTCTCCCGCGGCGTGAACGGGTAGACCGTGCCGACCTGGGCGTAGGAGTCCCCGGCGTCCACCAGGGCCCCGAGCCGGCCGGCCAGGCCCGCGAAGACGGGGACGAGCTCGGCGAGGGGAGCGTCGTCCCACCCGGCCTCGATCTCCGCGTCGAAGGGCTGCCCGCCCATGGCCAGCTGGTGCGAGCTGCCGTCGACCACCCCGTCGAGGAGGTCCAGCACGCGGACCCGGGCCCCCGGACGGTCCCCGACCTGACCCCACACGCGGGCCGCCTCCTCCTCGAGGGCGGCGCGCAGCCCGTCGCGGTCGCCGGAGCCGGCGCGCAGGAGCAGCGACGTCATGGTCTTCACGGGGCGGTCACGAACGGCGAGGCGTCCAGCTCCTCGGTGACGAAGTCGTGCTCGACCATCAGGTCCGCGAGGTCCTGGAGCCTGTCGGTGTCGTCCGGCGCGATGTAGGTCGGCAGGGCGACCTGCTCGATCAGCTCCGGCGAGAGCGTCGTGTAGGTGCCCAGGACGTCGCGGACGGCCTGCGGGTCGTCCATCGCGATGTCGGCGCCCTTGGCCAGCGCCCGCTGGAAGGCCGCCACGGTGTTCGGGTTCTGCTGCGCGAACTCGCGGCTGACGGCGAAGCCGCCGACCGGGATGCCGGTGAGGTCGTCGTTGACCGCGTCGAGCACCTGCCGCGCGCCGGCCGCCTCGATCATGGTGGTGAACGGCTCCACGCTGAACGAGGACTGGATCCGGCCGGCCTCGAGCGCGGCGGGCATGTCGGCGAGCGGGATCTCGACGAAGTCGACGCCGCTGGGGTCGACCCCCTCGTCCTCCAGGTCGATCAGGGTCCGCAACTGCGTGATGTTGTTCAGCGTGTTGATGGCGATGGTGGTGCCGGCCAGGTCGGCCGGCCCCTGGATCGGCGACGAGGCCGCCACGAAGACGCCGTTGCCCGGCTCCTCCTCGCCGATCGCCGTGGTCTGGCCCACCGACACCAGCGGCAGCCCCTGCTGGACGCCGACGAGGAAGGCGACGTTCTGGCCGAACGTCACGTCGAGGTCGCCGGCGATGAGGGCGGGGACGGCGGCCGCGCCACCCTGGGTGGCCTCGGCGGTGACGGTGAGCCCCTCGTCCTCGAAGAAGCCCTCCTGGACGGCCAGGTAGAGCGGCGCCACCTCGGGGATGGGGAGGGTGCCGACGGTGAGCTCGGTCTTCTCCGGTTCCCCCGTGCCCGATCCGCTGGGGCCGGCGGCCGGCTCGGCACTGCCGTCGTCACCCCCGCACGCCGCGAGGGTCGCCACCAGCACGCCGGCGGTCAGCGTGCTGGTCATCCACCTGAGCTTGGGCACGGCAACTCCGGGGCGTCGAGGGTGGGGAGGCAATGCATACGTATTCGTAGTGATGCGCACCACACGCGTCAAGGCAGCGCCCGCGGAGGCGCACCCAGGTCACACGGCCGACCCCACGCCCTGCGCAGCGGAGCAGGGCGGTGATACCGGCGGCCGGGCGGACCCCGGCATGACTCCCCATGCCCGGTCGGGCACTCCCCGGCGCCGTCGGCCGGGGCCGTCGAACGGTGGAGCGGCGGCTTCCGATCCGGCCGCGGTGGAACCGGGGACCGGCCCGATCGACCGCCCCGGCCCCGGACCCCGCACTGCGCGGGTGTGACCTGCGGCCACCGACTAGGTTCGGCACCCGACGGAGTGGTCGGCGCAGGGGAGTGGCACGTGGGCAGATCGGTGCTCGTGACCGGCGGCAACCGGGGGATCGGGCTGGCCATCGCCCGTTCCTTCGCCGAGCAGGGCGACTCGGTCGCGGTCACCCACCGCGGCAGCGGCGCCCCCGACGGGCTCTTCGGCGTGCAGTGCGACGTCACGAGCGCCGAGGACGTCGACCGGGCGTTCGGCGAGGTCGAGGAGCACCAGGGCCCGGTCGAGGTGCTGGTCAGCAACGCCGGCATCACCCGGGACGGGCTGCTCATGCGGATGAAGGAGGAGGACTTCACCGACGTCCTCGACGCCAACCTCACCGCTGCCTACCGGGTGTCGAAGCGGGCCGCGGCCAAGATGGTGCGGGCCCGCTCGGGCCGGATCGTCTTCATCTCCTCCGTCGTGGGGCTGCTGGGCTCGGCCGGGCAGACCAACTACGCGGCGTCGAAGGCCGGCCTGGTGGGCCTGGCCCGCTCGATCGCCCGGGAGCTGGGGAGCCGCGGCATCACCGCCAACGTGGTGGCGCCCGGCTTCGTCGAGACGGACATGACGGCGGCGCTGCCGGAGAAGCGGCAGCAGGAGATCCTCGGGCAGGTGCCGCTGGGGCGCTACGCCTCGGCGGAGGAGATCGCGGGCGTGGTGCGCTTCCTGGCGAGCGACGCGGCCGGCTACATCACCGGGGCGGTCGTCCCGGTCGACGGCGGACTGGGAATGGGGCACTGATGGGCGGCATCCTCGAGGGCAAGAAGGTCCTGGTCACCGGGGTCCTCACCGAGGCGTCGATCGCGTACGCGACCGCGCGCATCGCGCAGGAGCAGGGCGCCACCGTCGTCCTGTCCAACTTCGGCCGCGCCCTGTCGCTGTGCCAGCGGATCGCCAAGCGGCTGCCCCAGGAGGCGGCGGTGATCGAGCTGGACGTCACGAACACCGAGCACCTGTCGACGCTGGCCGACCGGCTGCGGGAGCAGGGCTTCGACACCCTCGACGGCGTCGTCCACTCGATCGGCTTCGCCCCGCAGGAGGCGATGGGGGAGGGCTTCCCCGAGGTCGCGTGGGAGCACGCCGCGACGGCGTTCCAGGTCTCGTCGTGGTCCTATGCCTCGCTCGCCCAGGCCTGCCGGCCGCTGCTGGGCAACCCGTCCTCGGTCGTCGGGCTCACCTTCGACGCCTCCGTGGCCTGGCCGGTCTACGGCTGGATGGGTGCGGCGAAGGCGGCGCTGGAGTCCGTCAGCCGCTACGTGGCGCGCGAACTCGGTCCCGAGGGCGTGCGGTCCAACATCGTCGCCGCCGGCCCGCTGCGGAGCATGGCGATGAAGTCCATCCCGGGCAGCGCCCAGTTCGAGGAGGCGTGGGAGGGCCGCGCCCCGCTGGGCTGGTCGGTCACCGACACCGAGCCCGCCGGCAAGGCCGTCGTCGCCCTGCTGTCGGACTGGTTCCCCGCCACCACCGGCGAGATCGTGCACGTCGACGGGGGTTTCCACGCCGTGGGCGTGTGACCGCATCCGTCGTCGTCCCTCCCCGAGAAAGAACGGACGTGCCCCGCTCCACCGTCGAGATCACCCCATCAGGACAGCGACCCGACGAGGAGCCCTCGCTGGCCGTCCGCAACAACGGCGGGCGCCTGCCGTCGTCCGACCCCGCTCCGGCCGGACGACGGGACGCGCTGCTGCTCCTGTCCTTCGGCGGGCCGGAGGGGCACGACGACGTGATGCCGTTCCTGGAGAACGTCACCCGCGGCCGCGGCATCCCCCGGGAGCGGCTCGAGGCGGTCGCCGAGCACTACCACCACTTCGGCGGGGTCAGCCCGATCAACGAGCAGAACCAGGCGCTGCTCGCGGCACTGGAGGGCGAGCTGGCCGCGGCCGGGGTCGACCTGCCGGTCTACTGGGGCAACCGCAACTGGGCGCCCTACGTCGAGGACGTGTGGCGGCAGATGGCCGACGACGGCGTCGAGCACGTCCACGTGCTGGCGACGTCGGCCTACGCGTCGTTCTCGGGCTGCCGGCAGTACCACGAGGACGTCGCCCGGGCGCGGGCCGCGCTCTCCGGGGACGCCGCCGCGCCGGGCGGGCCGACCGCGGAGAAGCTGCCGCACTACTTCGACACGGCCGGCTTCGTGCAGGCCAACGCCGACGCGCTGGCCGCGGCGCTGGCGACCCTGCCCGACGACGTCCGGGACACCGCCCGGCTGGTGGCGACCGCGCACAGCATCCCGGACTCCATGGCCGCCGTCGCGGGCCCGGCCGGCGGGGCCTACCAGGCCGAGCTGCTCGTGACCGCGCAGAAGGTCGTCGACGCCGCCGCCCCGGGCCGGCCCTTCGACCTGGTGTGGCAGAGCCGCAGCGGCCCGCCGTCGGTGCCGTGGCTCGAGCCCGACGTCAACGACCACCTGCGGGCGCTGGCGGAGCGGGGGGAGCGGGCCGTCGTCGTCTTCCCGGTCGGCTTCGTGAGCGACCACCTCGAGGTCGTCTGGGACCTCGACAACGAAGCGGAGCAGACGGCCCGGGAGCTGGGGCTGGCCTTCGCGCGGGCCGGGACGGCGGGCACGCACCCGGCGTTCGTCCGCTCGCTGGTGGACCTGCTCCGCGAGCGGCGCGCCGGTGGGTCGCCGCGGCTGGGCACCAGCTGCCCCGCCGCCTGCTGTTTCGTCGCGCCGCGGCCCCGTCCGACCGGCTGAGCAGGTTGCCGGGGTTGCTCGCCCGTTGCCGGGCCTGCAGCACCGGCACAGCGCGAGGAACCCCGGCAACGCCACAGGAACGGCGGCCGGGGACGCTACCTGGCCGCGGTGTCGTCCGGAGGACGACGGTCGACGTGGTTGAAGGCGGCGGTGACCGCGTCGCGCACGGCCTCGCCCAGCGGGCGCAGCGCGTCGTCGCGGGCCACCGCCTGGCCGTGGGTGACCGCGCCGCCCGGGGCGTCGGTGAGCGCGAGGTCCAGCACCCGGGCCAGCCGCTGGGCGCGGGCGAGCAGCGACAGCGCCAGCGGGTCCGAGCCGGGCGGCATGCCGGGGACGTGCGCGGCCTGGGCCAGCCCGGCGAGCAGCGTCGGGACCTCCGGGTGCCAGCGGGCGAGGTCGAGCCGGCCCAGCGTCCGCGCGGCGTCGGAGATGGCCAGGTCGAGCTCTCCGGAGACCGCGCGCAGGTTCCCCTCGACCGGCGGCGGTGCCGGGGCGGCGCCGTCCAGGGAGAAGGCGGTCCACTGCACGGCCTCGGGCCCGAGCGGCTCGGGCACCAGCGCGAGCCGGTCGCCGACGGCGGCCTGCCCCGCCTCCAGCGCCAGCTCGGTCAGCCCCGGCACGCGGGGCAGCCCGCGGACGTCGCCCGGCACCGGCAGCACCAGTCGGAACCGGCGCTCGCCCAGGCCGCGCAGCGCGGTCAGGGCCCAGCCCAGCGGGACCGCCTCGTCGGTCCCGGGGAGGCCGGAGACCCGGTGCGCGGTGTCGCCGACCAGCGCGTCGAGCGCCTCGTCGTAGGAGCTGCGGCCGGAGAGCCAGGCGGTCGCCCAGACCGCGAACCGGCCCGCGGGGAAGTCGTGCACCCAGCGAGGTTATGCCGGGCCCCCGGCCAGGTGACGATGGTGTTGAGATCGATCACTCTGCCGTCCGATTCTGCGAGAGTGATCACGTGGACGCCTGGCTGCTGTGGCTCATCGCATCGGGCCTGTTCGCCGCGGGGGAGATGGCGAGCATGGACCTGGTGCTGCTCATGTTCGCCGGCGGCGCGCTCGGCGGGATGACCGTCGCCCTGCTCGGCGGTCCCGTCGTCCTGCAGCTGGTCGGGTTCATCGTCGTCTCGGCGGTGCTGCTGGCGCTGGTCCGGCCGCTGGCCAAGCGGCACCTGACCCAGCGCACCCCCGAGCAGCTGGACGGCGTGGCGACGCTGATCGGCCGGACGGCCCGGGTGACCCAGGCCGTCGACGGGCACGGCGGCCGCATCCGGCTCGGCGCCGACGAGTGGACCGCCCGCAGCCAGTACGGCGGGGAGAACTTCCCCGTGGGGGCCACCGTCCGGATCCTCCAGGTCGACGGGGCCACGGCCGTCGTCGGCGACGCCCTCGAGCTCGACTGAACCCCGCACCACCCGACGAAGGGAACTCCGTGGAGCCCGCACTCATCGCCTTGATCGTCATCGCGCTGCTGGTGGTCATCGTGGTCGCCAAGAGCGTGACGATCGTGCCGCAGGCGCAGGCCAAGGTCGTCGAGCGCCTCGGTCGCTACAGCCGCACGCTGTCGCCGGGCCTGTCGATCCTGGTGCCGTTCATCGACCGGGTCCGCGCCACCATCGACCTGCGCGAGCAGGTCGTCTCCTTCCCGCCGCAGCCGGTGATCACCGCCGACAACCTGCAGGTCGGCATCGACACCGTCGTCTACTTCCAGGTGACCGACCCGCGGCTGGCCGTGTACGGCATCGCGAACTACATCACCGGCATGGAGCAGCTGACCACCACGACGCTGCGCAACGTCGTCGGCGGGCTCAACCTCGAGGGCGCGCTGACCGGGCGCGACGGCATCAACAGCCAGCTCCGGGAGGTGCTCGACGGCACCACCGGCCCCTGGGGTCTGCGCGTGGCCCGCGTGGAGATCAAAGCGATCGACCCGCCGCCGTCCATCCAGGACTCCATGGAGAAGCAGATGCGCGCCGACCGGGACAAGCGCGCGGTGATCCTCACCGCCGAGGGACACCGGCAGGCGGCGATCACCTCCGCCGAGGGCGAGAAGGCCTCGGCGATCCTGTCGGCCGAGGGCCGCAAGCAGGCGGCGATCCTCGAGGCGGAGGCCGAGCGGCAGAGCCGGATCCTGCGGGCCGAGGGCGAGCGGGCGGCGCTGTTCCTGCAGGCGCAGGGCCAGGCCAAGTCGATCGAGACGGTCTTCCAGGCCATCCACGACGGCAAGCCCGACCAGGGGCTGCTGGCCTACCAGTACCTGCAGACCCTGCCGCAGATCGCCCAGGGCGACGCCAACAAGATGTGGATCGTCCCCAGCGAGTTCAGCAAGGCGCTGGAGGGGCTGGCCAACCTCGGTGGCGCCGGCAGCGGGACGTCGTGGATGGACGTCGGCTCGCCCGGCGACGGCGGCTCGCGCCCGGCGGACGGCGGGCTGGACACCAGCGGCTGGTTCGAGTCCCAGCTGCCGAGGGCGGCCGACCAGCCGGAGGCCCGGATCGAGCTCTCCAGCATCACCGACAGCGCGCCGGCCATCCCGACCCCGCCGCCGCTGTCCCAGGTGACCGAGGACGTGCGCGACAGCGGGCCGGCCGCCGACCCGGCCGTGCGGGAGCAGTTCGGCGGGAACGGCGACGCGCCGCCCCGCGGCTGACCACCCCCGCCACGAAGTCGATCATGGGGTTGTCGCCGCGCGACACGCCGGGTGGCGGCGCGCCCGCCGGCGACAACCCCATGATCGACTGAGGGCCACCCTGCAGGGGCCCCGTTCAGTCCTTGAGCAGGCCCTCGCGGAGCTTGGCCAGGGTCTGGCTGAGCAGCCGGGAGACGTGCATCTGCGAGATGCCGATGTCCGCGGCGATCTGCGACTGGGTCATGTTCCCGAAGAACCGCAGGATGAGGATCCGCCGTTCGCGGGCCGGGATGGTGGCCAGCAGCGGCTGCAGCGACTCCCGGTACTCCACGCCCTCCAGCGCGGCGTCCTCCTCGCCCAGCGTCGCCGCCAGGGTGGGGGAGTCGTCCTCACCGGAGAGCCGCTCGTCCAGGGAGCTGCTGCGGTAGGCGTTGGCGACGGCCAGCCCCTCGAGCACCTCGGCGCGCGGGATGCCCAGGTGCTCTGCCAGCTCCGACGGCGTCGGCGCGCGCCCGTTCTTCTGCGCCAGCTCCCCGACGGCCGCGTTGAGCGACAGGTGCAGCTCCTGCAGCCGCCGCGGCACCCGCACCGACCAGCCCTGGTCGCGGAAGTGCCGCTTGATCTCCCCGGTGATCGTCGGGACGGCGAAGGAGAGGAACTCCACCCCGCGCGTCGGGTCGAACCGGTCGATCGCCGCGATCAGGCCGAGCGTGCCGACCTGCAGCAGGTCGTCGAACGGCTCACCGCGGTTGCTGAACCGGCGGGCGAAGTGCCGCACGAGCGGCAGGTGCTCCTCGACCAGGATCTCCCGCAGCCGCTCACGGCGCGGGTCGTCCTTCTCGAGCGTGGCCAGCTCGGCGAACAGTGGCGCGGTGCGCTCGGCCCGGCGCCGGTTGTCCGAGGCCGGTGTGGGCTCGGGGTCGGCGTCGGGCGTGGGCTCGACGTCGGTGTCCGGCACCGTCTCGCTGCGCGGGTCGGGCACCACGACCGGCTGCTCGCCGGACGGGGTCGCGTCGTCCGGCCCGTGCGCGGTGGTCGGGGTGTCGTCGTCGGGCAGGGTGTCCTCCTCGGCCGTCTGGGACTTCGCGGCGGCTCCCCGGGTCACCGCGCGACCGAGACGTTCTGGCCCGTCTGCCCGAGCTGCTGGTCCGGGCGCTGGCCCGGCAGGTACTTGTCCATGGAGATCACCGCCACGGCGGCGGCGGTGCCGTCCCCGGCCGGCACGGTCGCCTGGGTGGCGGGGCCGGCCTCCACGTTGTCGACGAGGGTGTGCAGGACCGCCCACCCGAAGCCGTCCCGCGGGACGTCGGTGCCCTCCGCCGTCGACACCCAGGCGTCGATGTGCAGCCCGGCCCGGGTCGTCTCGAAGACCACGGTCAGCCGCCGGTCGTCGTTGACGACCGAGGCGAGCGTCGCGCACGCCTCGTCCACCGCCAGGCGGAGGTCCTCGACCGCGTCCAGGTCGTAGTCCATCCGCATCGCCAGGTCACCGGCCATCGCACGCACCGCGGGCAGCTGGGTCGGGGTGGTGGGCACCCGCAGTTCCAGTCGCTCGGCGCGCCGCCCGTCGTGCGCGAGGGCACCCCTCGAGTCCACCATCCGTCGTCCGCTCCTCATCCTCAGCTCTCGCACCGGCGCCGGGGATCCCGGCCGCGCGGCTCGCCCCCATCCTGCCCGACCGCGCGCCGATGGCGGCGCGTCACCGGGTCGGGGGAGTGGGCCCAGCGGAGAGGACTACCCGTCCGCCGGCGGGGCCCAAACACGGGTTGGCCTGCGCGGGAGCGCGGTTGCCGGGGTCCCGGGGCTGTTGTTCCCTGGTCGCAGATGAACACGAGCCAGGACAGCGGGCCGCGGGGGTCCGGTCCCGTCGAGGACGCGGGCGGCGCCCTGCTGGTCGCGGCCATGGAAGACGCCCCCACGGCCATCTACTGCCTTGCCGGGCCGGCCATGGAGCCGGTCTGGGCCAACGCCCGGGCCCGCGCGCTCGGCACGGCCAGTGCCGACCTGCCGTCGGTCGACGGCCGCCGCATCGCCGACCTGGCCGCGGTGGTGGCGCAGTCGGGGCGCCCGGAGACGGTGCACGGCTCCCTCGGGTCGGACGGGCCGGCGGCGAGCGTCGTCCTGCAGCCGCTGGAGGTGGAGGGGCGGCCCGGGGTGCTGCTCCTCGTCGAGGCCGACCGGGCCGAGAACCCCTCCGACGCCGCGGTCGACGTCGTCGAGCAGGTCCAGCACGCCCTGCTGCCGCCGGCCCTGCCGCTGCTGCCCGACCTGCGGCTGTCCGGCAGCTACCACCAGGCCAGCTCGGTCTGCGCGGCCGGGGGCGACTGGTACGACGCGGTGCCGGTGGGCCGGGGCCGGGTGGCGCTGGTCATCGGGGACGCCGTCGGCCACGGTGTCCCCGCGGCCGGGGCCATGAGCCGGCTGCGCGGCGCGATGCGATCGGCCGCGCTGCGGGACCCGTCGCCGGCGGCCGTCGTGGCGGCGCTGGACGCGTTCGCCGCCGAGATGGAGGACGTCGAGGGCGCCTCGGTGTTCTACGGGGTGCTGGAGGCGGCCACCGGCCGGCTGACCTACGCGGCGGCCGGTCACCCCGCGCCGATGCTCGTCGAGGAGGACGGCTCGATCTCGTTCCTCCCGCTGACCCCGCGGCCGCCGCTGGGCAGCCTGCCCGGCGCGCCGACCGCCGTGGCCACCGCGGACGTCCCGCAGGGCGCCACGCTGGTGCTGTACTCCGACGGCGCGGTCTCCGCCTCCGGCCCGCCGCCGGCCCAGGGGCTCAGCCGCCTGGGCGCGGTCGCCCGCGAGGTGCTCACCGCGCCCGGGGCCCTGGAGGGTGAGGGCGTGGCCACGCTCGCCGCTGCCCTCGCCGAGGGACTGCTGGCTCCCGGCGAGCGCCCCGACGACATCGCCGTCCTGGTCGCCCACCGGCTGGCCGAGGCGCCGGAGCCGCTGGACCTCGACCTGCCCGCGGCCCCCTCGTCGCTGCCGGCGGTGCGCCGCCGGCTGACCGCGTGGCTGGCCGGGCTGGGCATGGGCGAGCAGGACCGGGTCGGCGTCATGGTGGCCGTGGGGGAGGCCTGCGCGAACGCCGTCGAGCACGCCTACCGCGGGACGACGCCGGGCCGCGTCCACGTCACCGCGGCCGTCGACGTCGACGGGCTGCTGACCGTGACCGTCCGCGACCAGGGCCGCTGGCGGCCGCCGGACCGGGACCCCGGCGACCGCGGCCGCGGCCTGCTGATCATGCGCCAGCTCGTGGACGGCGTCGTCCTGCAGGGCGAGCACGGGACGACGGTGACGCTGAGCATGCGGTTGCGCCGCAGCCCCGAGGAGATCGAGCAGCGGCACGCCGGCACCGGCACCGCGGAGGTCGTCGTCGACCGGACGGCGGAACGGCCCGTGGTGCGGGTCGCCGGCGCGGTCGACCTGCTCGGCGCCGAGCAGATGCGCATCCGGATGCTGGAGGCCAGCCACGGCGGCACCGGCCAGGTCGAGCTGGACCTCAGCGACGTGACCCTGTTCAGCAGCGCCGCGGTGCGCGTCGTCCTGGCCATGGCCCGGATCGCCGGCGACGAGGGCTGGCGGCTGGTGGTGGACGCCCCCGACGGCGGGGTGACCCGGCACATCCTCGAGATCAGCGGGCTGGCCGGCCTGGTCGAGCTGCACTGACGGGGGATGTCGGCGCCGTCCCGTTTGGGGAACGGGTCCGGTGCGCATCCACCCCGCGTGAGACTCCGCCGCAGCGACGTGCACGGCCCCGGGTACCGACGCCGGCGCGCCGGCCGCGGTTTCGCCTACTACGACACCGACGGGTCGCTGATCAGGGACGACCGACTGGACCGGATCCGCGCGCTCGCCATCCCGCCGGCGTGGCGGGACGTCTGGATCTGCCCGTGGCCCAACGGCCACATCCAGGCCACCGGCGTGGACGCCGCCGGTCGCAAGCAGTACCGCTACCACGACGCCTGGCGGGCCCGCCGGGACGCGGAGAAGCACGAGCGGGTGCTGGAGATCGCCCACCAGCTGCCCGACGTCCGGGACGCCGTCGTCGACGCGGTCACCGGCAGCGGGCTGACCCGGGAGCGGGTGCTCGCCGCCGCCGTCCGGCTGCTGGACGTCGGCGCCTTCCGCGTCGGCAGCGAGCAGTACGCCGAGGACAACGGCACCTACGGCCTGGCCACCCTGCGCCGCGACCACGTGCGCGTCCGCGGCGAGCGGGTGTTCTTCTCCTACACGGCCAAGGGCGGCATCGAGCGCGAGCTGGAGCTCACCGACAAACCCACCGCGGACGTCGTCCGGGAACTGCTCAAGCGCCCCGAGGACACCGGGGAGGAGCTGCTCGGCTACTGGGTGGAGGACCCGGCGAGCTCGGAGCGGGTGTGGCACGACGTCAGCAGCACGGAGGTGAACACCTACCTGAAGGAGGTCAGCGACGCCGAGATCACCGCGAAGGACTTCCGGACCTGGAACGCCACCGTGCTGATGGCCGCGGCGCTGGCCGAGACGCCGGAGCCGGCGACCCGGACGGCGCGCAAGCGGGTCGTCAAGCAGGCCTACGAGCGGGTCTCGGAGACCCTCGGCAACACCCCGGCGGTCTGCAAGGCGAGCTACGTCGACCCGCGGGTGGTGGACCACTTCGAGAGCGGGGAGACGATCGCGCCCGCCCTCGAAGAGGCCGCCTCGGCGCCCGACGACCGGACGGCGCAGAAGGTGCTGGAGCAGGCGGTCTGCCAGATGCTGACCGCCTGAGCTCCGGACACGACGAAGGCCCCGCCGGTGGCGGGGCCTTCGTCGTGGTCGGCCCCCGCGGGGGCCGTCGTCAGCGGGAGCTGCCGTCCACGATGGTGAACAGGTCGATCAGTCCGGTGACCTCCAGCGGTCGGGTGACCGCGCGCGTGGTGGCCACGAGGCGCAGGTCGACGTCGCGGGAGCGGGCCGACTTCTGGGTCTCGACCAGGACGGCCAGCCCGGCGGAGCCGAGGAACTGGACGCCGGAGAGGTCGATGACCAGCGCCTTGGGCTGCTGCTCGAGCTGGGTGTCGAGCGACGACCGGAGCACCGGGGCCGTGAACGTGTCCACTTCGCCGACGACCGTCACCGTGACCGCGCCGTCCTCACCGGTGGAGGTCGAGAGCGTGATCACGTCGTCGAAGGGTGCCTCCGTGCCCTCGGTCGACACGTCGGGCTGCCCCTCGGCAGGCAGGTCGGATGTGGTCACGGGCTGAGCTCCTCTCAACGGCAGTACCCGGCGGCACGACCGCCCGGTCAATCTACCGCTGAGCGGCCCCCCGGTGTCGTGGCCCCCGGACACGCTCGTCGTCGAACGTGTCCGCACCGGGGAACGACCCGGCACGGCCGCGGCTGCCTGCTGAACCGCCGTCGCCCAAGGTATGCAACCGTCCGCGTGTCCGCCAACCGGCCCGGTCGCCGTCCCCGTCCGGGCGCGGGAACTCGCCCGTCCGGGCGAGGGGCGCGACGGGCTCCGCGACGCGGCGGCGCCGCGGCCGGCACGGCGGGCGTGACAGGTCACCCGGTCGCACCGTCAGTCGGTGAGGTGGACCGCTGCCTCCTCGGCGCTCTCGCCGCCGACCGAGGCGTCGAGGCTGGCCTCGACGTCGTCGGCGGTGCGGTTGGTCCCCGAGTCGGAGTCCGGGGAGGTGTCGTAGTCCTGCTCGAGCTGGCCGGCGGGGCGGTTCGGGTCCTCGGACGCCCGGACCCCGGGCTGGACGTCGGGGACCTCCCGCTCCAGGCGGCCGGTCAGCGACTCACCCTCGGACTGCTCGAAGGCCGTGGTGCCGAAGTCGACGCTGGCGCCGGCGTCGTCGCGCGGCACGGGGGCGAACTGGGGGTCCTCGGCCCGCTCCTGGGTGGGCGAGTCGTCCTGCGAGATGTCGGGGATGCCCTCGTCCTCGGGGAAGACGTCGCGGGCGGTCTGGCCTTCGGGCTGCGTCATGGTGCCTCCTGGTGCGGTGGGCCGGCCGGGCCGGGGGAGCGGCCGGTCGACGGCCGCGGGCTGCTCCTCGCCTACCCGCCGGTCCCGAGTCCATGCGGGCCGTGTCCGCGGACACGACCCGGCGCCGTTCCGCATGGGCCTGGCCGGGCCGGGGTAGCGCGGCCGTCATGGCAATCCCAGACGAGGTGCAACGGATCGGTGCCCCGGTCCGGCGGTGGGCACGCGGGCAGCAGCGCGCGTACGCGGGCGGGGAGGAGCGGCCCCTCGGGGGCTTCCTCGGTGCGATGGGCGTCTACAGCGCCGCGGTGGCGGCGGGGGCCGCCGTCGTCCGGGCCTCGGGTCGCCCGCTGCCCCGGCGCATCCCGCTGGGCGACGCGGTCCTGCTCACCATCGGCACGTTCCGCCTGGCCCGGCGGATCGCCAAGGACCCGGTCACCAGCCCGATCCGCGCGCCGTTCGCCCAGTTCAACGGCGCCTCGGGCGAGGCGGAGCTGGCCGAGGAGGTCCGCGCGCACGGGGGCTGGAAGCACGCCGTGGGGGAGCTGCTCACCTGCCCGTTCTGCCTGGCGCAGTGGGTGGCCACGACGTTCGTGTTCGCCTACGTGGCCGCGCCCAACGCCACCCGGCTCGCGGCGCTGACGATGACCGCGGTCGCCGGTTCCGACGTCCTCCAGTTCGCCTACGACGCCATCCAGGCGCAGGCGACCGGGGACGACGAGGAGGGCGAGCAGTAGGCCACCCATACGGAGGAGGAGCAGGCCGCTCGACCTGCCGCGGCGCGGTGGGCGCGCCTATCCTGTGATCTTGGACCGCCTGGCCTTCCCCGCCCGCGGTCGTGGGACGGGACCTGCGGAAGGAACGGGCATGCGGTCGATCTGGCGCGGTGCGGTCTCCTTCGGCCTGGTGAGCATCGGCGTGAAGCTGTACACCGCCACCGAGGACCACGACATCCGGTTCAACCAGGTGCACGCCACCGACGGCGGCCGGATCAAGTACAAGCGGGTCTGCTCGATCGACGGCGAGGAGGTCGAGTACTCCGAGATCGCCAAGGGCTACGAGCTGCCCGACGGCCAGCTGGTCATCCTCACCGACGAGGACTTCGAGGAGCTGCCGCTGACCAGCCGGCGGGAGATCGAGGTGCTCGAGTTCGTCGACCAGGACGAGATCGACCCGATCCACTTCGAGAAGACCTACTACCTGGAGCCGGACGCGTCGGCGACCCGCCCGTACGTGCTGCTCCGCGACGCGCTGGAGAACGCCGGCCAGGTCGCGATCACCAAGATCGCCATCCGGCAGCGCGAGTCGCTGGCCGCGCTGCGGGTGCGCGAGGGCGTCATGGTGCTGCACACGATGCGCTGGCCCGACGAGATCCGCCGTCCGGACTTCGCCTTCCTCGACGAGGACATCGCCGTCCGGCCCCAGGAGTTGCAGATGGCCGAGGCGCTCATCTCGTCGATGACCGGGGACTTCGACCCCTCGGAGTACACCGACGACTACCGCGAGGCCATGACCGCGCTGCTGGAGGCCAAGCAGAGCGGCGGCGAGGTGCAGCCGCTGCCGGAGACGGCGGACCCGGGTGCCGCCGTGGTCGACCTGATGAGCGCCCTGCGGCGCAGCGTCGAGCAGGCGCGCGGCGGCGCCGCCGACGAGGAGCCGCCGGCCCGGCGGGCGCCCGCGAAGAAGGCCACCGCCGCCAAGCGCGCCGCGCCGCAGGCCGCCGACGAGGAGCCCGAGGAGCGGCCGGCCCGCAAGACCACCGCCCGCAAGGCGACGGCGGCGAAGAAGGCCACGGCCGCGAAGAAGACCACGGCGGCGAAGAAGGCCACCGCCGCGAAGAAGGCCACGGCGGACGAGCAGCCGGCCAAGCGCGCCCGCCGCACCGCCTGACGTGCCGGCGCGCCCGCGCGAGGACCCGCTCGCCGAGTACCGCGCCAAGCGCGACCCGGCCCGCACCGCCGAGCCCGTCCCGCCGGCGGGCCGGCCGCTGCCCGCCGGCAGCGGCGACACCTTCGTCGTCCAGGAGCACCACACGCCCCGTGGAACCGGCGAGCGGGTGCACTGGGACCTGCGCCTCGAGCGGGACGGCGTCCTCAAGAGCTGGGCGGTGCCCAAGGGGCCGCCCACCACGACCGGCCCCAGCCGGCTGGCCGTGCCGACCGAGGACCACCCGCTGGAGTACGCGGCCTTCGAGGGGACCATCGCCGCCGGCGAGTACGGCGGCGGCCAGGTGCGCATCTGGGACGCCGGCCGGTACGCCACCGAGAAGTGGGCCGACGACCACGTCACCGTCGCCTTCGACGGCGAGCGGCTGCGCGGCCGGTACGTGCTGTTCCGGCTGGCCGACGGCACCTGGAACGTGCGCAAGCTCGACCCCGCCCCGCCGGAGCCCCCGGTCGAGGCCCCGTCGCCGATGCTGGCCACCCTCGGCGAGCTCCCGCCGGCCGCGCAGGACGACCGGTGGGGCTACGAGTTCAAGTGGGACGGCGTCCGCGCCGTCGCCGTGGTGCGCGACGGCGCCCTCAGCCTGTGGGCCCGCAGCGGCACCGAGATCACCGTCCGCTATCCCGAGCTGGCCCGGCTGCCCGCCCAGCTCCTCGGGCACGACGCCGTGCTGGACGGCGAGGTGGTCGCGCTCGACGACCAGGGCCGGCCGGACTTCGGCGCGCTGCAGGGCCGGATGCACCGCACCGGGCCCGAGGTGCACCGGCTGGCGGCGGCCGCGCCGGTCACCTACCTGGTCTTCGACGTGCTGGCCTGGGACGGCGAGCTCCTGGTGGACCTGCCCTACGCGCAGCGCCGGGAACGTCTCGACGCCCTCGGCATCGGCGGGCAGCGCTGGGTGAGCACGCCGTGGTTCCGCGGGGGCGGGGCGGCGGTGCTCGCGGCCAGCCGGGAGAACGGCCTGGAGGGCGTCGTGGCCAAGCGGCTGGACTCGCCCTATCGGCCCGGCCTGCGCGGTCCGGACTGGCGCAAGGTGAAGAACGTCCGCACCCAGGCGGTCGTCGTGGGTGGCTGGCGGCCCGGGCAGGGCCGGCGGGCCGGGGGAGTGGGCTCGCTGCTGGTGGGCCTGCACGACGACGAGGGGCGGTTCGTGTACGCCGGCCACGTCGGCACCGGGTTCACCGCCCAGGCCCTGCGCGACCTGGGGGAGCTGTTCACGCCGCGGGCGAGCAGCCCGTTCTCGGGCGGCCTCCCGCGGGAGGTGACCCGCGGCGCGCACTGGGTGGAGCCCGACCTGGTCGGCGAGGTGGCCTTCGCCGTCTGGACGGCGGACGGCCGGATGCGGCACCCGTCGTGGCGCGGGCTCCGTGACGACCTCGTCCCGGAGGACGTGGTCGAGGAGTGGTGAGCCGCCGCCGGGTACAGGTGTGCTCGTGAGTCGCCAGCTGGTGCGCGTGGAGGGGCGGCAGCTGCACGTCTCCAACCTGGAGAAGGTGCTCTTCCCGGAGGTCTCCTTCACCAAGGCGCAGGTGATCGACTACTACGTCCGCATCGCGCCGGTGCTGCTGCCGCACCTGTCCGGCCGGCCGGTCACCTTCACCCGCTGGCCCGACGGTGTCGAGGGGCAGGCGTTCTTCGAGAAGAACAGCGCCCGGCACGCGCCGGACTGGGTGCGCCGGGTGACCGTCCCCAGCCCGGGCAGCTCCCGCGGCCGGGAGACCCTCGACATGGTCGTCCTGGAGACCGTCGCCGACCTCGCCTGGGCGGCCAACCTCGCCGCGATCGAGCTGCACGTCCCGCAGTGGCAGGTGGGCAGCCGGCGGCAGCCGGCCCTGCCGGACCTGCTCGTCCTCGACCTCGACCCCGGCCCGGACGCCGGCATCCTGGAGTGCTGCGAGGTCGCCGAGCGGCTGCGCGAACGGCTGGTCGACGACGGCCTGGACCCGGTCGTGAAGACCTCGGGGTCGAAGGGGATGCAGGTCTACGCGCCGATCCGGGTGACCGACCGCGAGCACCCCAGCCGGTACGCCCGGAAGCTGGCCCAGGAGCTGTCGGCGGAGACGCCCGACCAGGTGGTCTGGCGGATGGAGAAGGTGCTCCGGCCCGGCAAGGTGCTCATCGACTGGAGCCAGAACAACCCGGCCAAGACGACCGTGGCGCCGTACTCGTTGCGGGCGCGCCCGGACGCCACCGTCTCCACCCCGATCGGCTGGGACGAGGTGGAGGCGGTGCTCGACGGCGCCGACCCCGGGGAGCTGCGGTTCCGCACCGAGGACGTGCTCGCCCGGGTCGAGGAGTACGGCGACCTGTTCGACATCGCCGGGGCGCAGCGCGCCGTCCTGCCGGCGGCGTGACCCGCGGCCGTCCGCCGTCTCGCTCCTTGGGGGTGGGCCGCTCGGGAACGGCGCCCGCGCCTGGCATCCTCGGTTCCCGTGTCCGTTGTCGAACTGCCCTCCCTCGGTCCCCGCGACGACCGGCTGACCGACGTCGGGCGCCTGGTCGTCCGCTGCCCTGACCGGCCCGGGATCGTCGCGGTGCTGTCCCGGCTGCTGGCCGACGCCGGGGCGAACATCACCGAGTCGCAGCAGCACTCCTCCGACCCGGTGGGCGGCACCTTCACGCTGCGGCTGGAGTTCTTCCTCGCCGACCTCGCGCACCGCCGCCACCAGCTCGAGGGCGCGCTGGACCTGCTGGGGCGCGAGTGGCAGTTCACCTGGCGGCTGACCGAGGCGGCGTACCGGCCCAAGCTGGCCGTGTTCGTCAGCAAGACCGACCACGTGCTCCAGGAGCTGCTCTACCGGGTGGGCTCGGGCGACCTGCGCGCGGAGATCGCCGCCGTCGTCTCCAACCACCCCGACCTCGAGCCGGTGGCACGGGCCCACGGCGTGCCCTTCCACCACGTGCCGGTCACCGCCGACACGAAGGAGGAGGCCGAGGCGCGGGCCCTCGAGCTCATCGGGGACGTCGACCTCGTCGTCCTCGCCCGGTACATGCAGATCGTGTCGGCGGACTTCTGCGCCCGGTTCCCGGAGCGGCTGATCAACATCCACCACAGCTTCCTGCCGGCCTTCGTCGGGGCGAACCCGTACCAGGCGGCGCACGACCGAGGGGTCAAGCTCATCGGCGCCACCGCGCACTACGTGACGCCGGAGCTCGACGCGGGGCCGATCATCGAGCAGGAGGTCGCCCGCATCGACCACCGCGCCACGGTGGAGGACATGCGGCGGATCGGCCGGTACGTCGAGCGCCAGGTGCTCGCCCAGGCCGTGACCTGGCACGTCGAGGACCGGGTCATCGTGGACGGCGCCAAGACCATCGTCTTCGCGTGAGGACAGCCGCGGGAGCATCGCAGCGAGGAACGAGCGAGGAGCGGACCGCGGCGCGGAGTCGCGCCGTGGACATCGCCTGAGGAAGGACCCCGTCCTCCTCACCGCTGGCAGGCTCGCGGCGAGCCTCTGGACGGGGCCGCCCCGTGGCACCACCTGAGGCCTCGCTGACCTGCGGTCGGACCGGGGTGGGTGTACCCCGGCGAGATCGGGGGCAGGCGTCCCGGCACCTCCGGGTCATCACCTGTCGGCGCGCCCTTTTCTTGACTGGGTCAAGAAAAGCGGGTTGGATGGTCCCGGTGGACACGACCTGGGCGGACCGTCTCCGGGCGGCGGGGCTGCGGGTCACCCGGCCCCGACTGTCGGTGCTCAGCGTGCTGGCCGACCGCCCGCACGCCGACGCCGACACCGTGGTCACCGCCGCCCGCGACCTGCACCCCTCGCTGTCGCCCCAGGCGGCGTACGGGGTGCTCCGGGCGCTCGTGGCCGGCGGGCTGGCCCGCCGCATCGAGCCCGCGGGCGCACCCGCGCTCTACGAGCTGCGGGTCGGCGACAACCACCACCACCTGGTCTGCCGCTCCTGCGGCGCGGTCGCGGACGTCGACTGCGTCGTGGGTGCGGCTCCGTGCCTGACGCCCTCGGACGCGGCGGGCTTCGTCGTCGACGAGGCAGAGGTCGTCTTCTGGGGTCTGTGCCGGCAGTGCCGGACGCGGACCCCGGGCGGCGGCGCGCAGGTCCCCGAGCAGGACGATCGAGGAGGAGTAGGAGCATGACCGACGTCGCATCGCAGGGCCCGGCCCCGAGCGAGGCGGACCGTCCGGTCCTGACCAACCGTCAGGGCCACCCGGTCTTCGACAACCAGAACCAGCGGACGGTGGGCGCTCGCGGCCCGGCGACCCTGGAGAACTACCAGTTCCTCGAGAAGATCAGCCACTTCGACCGAGAGCGGATCCCGGAGCGCGTCGTGCACGCCCGCGGCGTCACCGCGTTCGGCTACTTCGAGGCCGACGGCGCCGTCGGCGACGAGCCGATCGCGAAGTACACCCGCGCCAAGCTGTTCCAGGAGAAGGGCAAGCGCACCGACGTGGCGCTGCGCTTCTCGACCGTGGCCGGTGGCCGCGACTCCTCGGAGTCCGCACGCGACCCGCGCGGGTTCGCGGTGAAGTTCTACACCGAGGACGGCAACTGGGACCTCGTCGGGAACAACCTGGGCGTCTTCTTCATCCGCGACGCCATCAAGTTCCCCGACTTCATCCACTCGCAGAAGCCGGACCCGGTCACCTTCGAGGCCAACGTCGCCGAGCGCGCGTTCGACTTCTTCAGCCAGACCCCCGAGGCCATGCACATGGTCACGCTGGTCTTCAGCCCCCGCGGCACCCCGGCCAGCTACCGCTTCATGCAGGGCTTCGGCGTGAACACCTACAAGTGGGTCAACGCCCAGGGCGAGACCGTCCTGGTCAAGTACCACTGGCTGCCGAAGCAGGGCGTGAAGTCCTGGACCGCCGCCGACGCCTCCGCGGTGCAGGCCCAGACCCTCGGCGCCCACACCAAGGACCTGCACGACGCCATCGCCGCCGGCGACTTCCCGTCGTGGGACCTGCACGTCCAGATCATGAGCGACGACGAGCACCCGGAGCTGGACTTCGACCCGCTCGACGACACCAAGGTCTGGCCGGAGGAGGTCTTCCCGCTCCGCAAGGTCGGGACGATGACCCTGAACCGGATGCCGCAGGACAACTTCACCGAGAACGAGCAGATCGCGTTCGGCACCGGTGTGCTGGTCGACGGCCTGGACTTCTCCGACGACAAGATGCTGGTCGGCCGGACGTTCTCCTACTCGGACACCCAGCGCTACCGGGTGGGCCCGAACTACCTGCAGCTGCCGGTGAACCAGCCGAAGGCGCGGGTCGCCACCAACCAGCGCGACGGCCAGATGGCCTACGGCGTCGACCGGGCCGAGGGCTCCAACCCGCACGTGAACTACGAGCCGTCGATCCTCGGCGGCCTGCGTGAGGCCGAGTACCCGAGCCACGACGAGCAGGGCCCGGTCATCACCGGCCGGCTCACCCGCAAGCGGATCCCGCGGACCGACGACTACACGCAGGCCGGCGAGCGCTACCTGCTGTCGGAGCAGTGGGAGAAGGACGAGCTCGTCGCCAACCTGGTGGCCGCACTGCAGCAGTGCAACCGCGCGATCCAGGAGCGGATGGTCTGGCACTTCTTCATGTGCGAGGACGAGCTCGGCCAGCGGGTCGGCGACGGCCTGGGCATCACCGCGGACGACGTCCGCGGGCTGCCGCCGCTGCAGACGCAGACCCTCACCGAGGAGGAGCAGCAGCGCGCCGCCAACCTCGGCAAGAACGGTCCGCGCGACGTCAGCGGGCACGTCATGACGCACTGCGTGCCGAACGAGCGCGTGGTCGTCGGCTGACAGCCGCGGGAGCACGGCCGGCGGGCCGCGACCGGGGATCCGGTCGCGGCCCGCTGTCGTTCGCGCGCGTGGCCGCCGTCACCACCCGGCTTCCGCTCGACGGGAGATCGCATGGGGGCGCGCTGCTCGCTCTCCCCTAGCGTCCGTCCGGACCTGCACCCACGGCACCGGAGGGCCTGATGAGCACGACGCCCGCGAGCACCTCGAACCGGACGGGCGGGGTCGCCCGCGCCGCCGGTTGGGTCGCCCCGCTGTGCTGGACCGCCGTCCTCCTCGACGGCTTCGACCTCGTCGTGGTCGGCACCGTCGTCCCCGCCCTGCGGACGCCGGAGGAGTGGGCGCTCAGCGGTACCGGCGCGACCGCGGTCATCACGATCGGTCTGATCGGCATGATGATCGGCGCGCTGACCATCGGGACGCTGACCGACCTGGTGGGCCGCCGCCGGGCCCTGATCGGCGCCGTCGCGGCGTTCTCCCTGCTCACCCTGCTGTGCGCGTTCGCGCCCAACGCCGCCGTCTTCGGCCTGCTGCGGTTCCTCGCCGGCCTGGGCCTGGGCGGCTGCCTGCCGACGGCGATCGCCATGGTCAACGAGTTCACCCGCGCCGGGCGCAGCGGCCGCGCGACGACCACGATGATGACCGGCTACCACGTCGGCGCGGTCGCCACCGCGGCGCTGGCGATCGTCGTCGTCGACTCGATCGGCTGGCGCTGGATGTTCGTCCTCGGCGCGCTGCCGGCGCTGGTGCTCGTGCCGCTGATGCTGAGGCACCTCCCCGAGTCGGCCGCCTACCTGCTCGCCCACGGCCGCCGTGGCGAGGCCGAGGAGGTGGCCCGGCGGTACGACCTGGAGCTGGAGCGCCCGGCCGCCCCCGCGGACGCGCACGCGGGGAAGAGCAGCAGCGCCGGGGCCGCCGCCACGGTGCGGACCCTGTTCACCCGCGACTACCTGCGCAACACCCTCGCCATCGGCGTCACCTCGTTCATGGGCCTGCTGCTGGTCTACGGCCTGAACAACTGGCTGCCGACGATCATGCGCGAGGCCGGCTACGACCTCGGCGACTCGCTGGCGTTCCTGCTGGTGCTCAACGTCGGCGCGATCGTCGGCCTGCTGGTCGCCGGGGCGGTCGCCGACCGCATCGGCATCCGCACGGCCGGCATCGCGTGGTTCGCCTCCGGTGCGCTGTTCCTCGCCCTGCTGTCGATCCAGCTGCCGACGGCCGGGCTGTACGCGATGTGCTTCCTCACCGGCTGCTTCGTGTTCAGCGCCCAGGTGCTGGTCTACGCCTTCGTCAGCGCCAACCACCCGCCGCAGGTGCGCGCGACCGCGCTGGGCTGGTCGGCCGGCGCCGGGCGGATCGGGGCGATCGTCGGGCCGGTGATCACCGGGGCGCTGGTCACCGCCGGGGTGGCCTTCCCGTGGGGCTTCTACGTGTTCGCCGTCGTCGGGGTCCTCGGCGCGCTGGGCATCAGCGTCGTCCGGTCACGATGACACTGCGATCCTCCGGACCGCACCGCGGCCGGGTGCCGTCCCCCCGGTGCGCTGAGCCGCTGCTGCCACGTCTCGGGGAGCCTCCGGCCCCCACTCGTCGCGGCACCTCGCAGGGCGGCCCTCGTTCCGCGCGGCCCACTCGGGGCGACCTCAGTCGCCGCGGCGGCGCTCCTGCTCGGCGAGGAACCGCTCGAACTCCGCGCCGATCTCCTCGCCGGTGGGCACCTCGCCGACGTCGCTGAGCAGGTCCGACCCCTCTCGGGCGGCGGCGAACTGGTCGTACTGCTGCTCCAGCGTCGCCACGACGGCGGTGTTCTCCGGGGAACGGGCGATCTGCTCGTCGACCTCGGTGCGGTGGGCCTCGGCGGCCTCCCGCAGCGTCTCGGTGGGCAGGTGCAGCCCGGTGAGCCGGGACAGGTGCTCCAGCAGGGTCAGCGAGGCGGCCGGGAAGGTCGCCTGCGCCAGGTAGTGCGGCACGTGCGCGGCCACGCCGAACGCGTCGACGCCGGCCTCGCCCATCCGCAGTTCCAGCAGCGCCGCGACGCTGCCGGGGATGCGCAGCTCGCCCCAGTAGACGGGGTAGGACTCGATGAGCTGCCGCCGCGTGGCGTGCGCGGTCACCGTCACCGGGCGGGTGTGCGGCACCGGCATCGGGATCGCCTGCAGCGCCACCACCGACGTCACGCCCAGCCGCTCGACCAGCCAGCCGACCGCCGCCACGAACCGCTCCCAGGCGAAGTCGGGCTCGGCGCCGTGCAGCAGGAGGAACGGCTCACCCGCGTCGTCCTCCACCGCGTAGAGCACGATCTCCGGCGGCGTGAACGACTCGTACCGGTCGCCGTTGAAGGTCATGCGGGGCCGGTGGGCCCGGTAGTCGACCAGGGCGTCGACGTCGAACCGCGCGATGATCTGGTGCGGCAGGCTCGCCAGCAGGTGCGAGCCGGCCAGGGCGCCGGCGTGCGCCGCGTCGAACTCGCCGGCGAGCTCGTGCACGAGCACCAGCCCGCGGCGCTGCGCCGCCGCGCTCACCTCCGCCTCCCGCGCGAGGAACGGCTCGGCCTCGGCGAGCAGCTCGACGAGCTCCTCCGGTCGGTGCGCCACGGGGGGTGCCTCCTCGGGTTCGGGTCCTGTCGGTGATCAGCTCGCCGCGGGCGGCGGGCATTCCCGGTTCACCCGTCGCCGTCCCCGAGGTCCTGCTGCGACGGCCGGCGGATACCGTCCGGAGCCGGCGCCGCCACCTGCTCGCGGGTCACCGTCGCGCCGGTCTCGTCGCCCCGGATCTCGGGCCGGGTGCCGTCGTCGGTCACGTCGGGGGAGCGCCCGTCGAGCTCGTCGCGGACGTACCGGTAGACGACGGCGATCAGCGCGGCCACCGGGACGCCGAGGAACGCGCCGGTGATCCCGGCCAGGCTGCCGCCCGCGGTCACCGCGAGGATCACCACCGCCGCGTGCAGGTTGAACCCGCGGCCCTGGATGATCGGCTGCAGCACGTTGCCCTCGATCTGCTGCACCAGCAGCACGATCCCGAACACGATGAGCGCCACCGTGAAGCCCTCGTCGACCAGGGCGATCAGCACGGCGAACGCCCCGGCGACGAACGCACCGATGATCGGGATGAACGCGCCGAAGAAGGTCAGCACCGCCAGCGGCAGCACCAGCGGGACGTCGAGGATCCACAGCCCCAGGCCGATGAAGAACGCGTCGACGAACCCGACCAGGGCCTGCTGCTTGATGAACTCCGACAGGGTGCTCCAGGTCTTCTGCGACAGCGCCGCCACGTGCGGCGCGGCCTTCGGCCCGGTCTGGGCGGCCAGCCAGGGCACCCAGCGCGGGCCGTCCTTGACGAAGAAGAACGCCAGCACCAGCGCCAGCACGAGGTTGATCAGCCCGTTGCCCACCGCCGAGGCGCCGGTGAGCGCGTACCCGGCGATGTTCTGCGCGTTGTCCTGCAGCGAGTTGATCGCGTTGTCGACCGCCTGACCGATCTGGTCCTCGCCGATCCTGAACGGCGGGCCCTGCAGCCAGGTCTGGACCTGCTGCAGCCCGACGGCGGTCTGGTCGGCCAGTTCGCCCACCTGGTCGGCGACCTGGGGCGCGATCGCCGCGACGAGCCCGCCGATGACCGCGAGGAACCCGAGCAACGACACCGCCGCAGCCAGTGCCGGCGGCCAGCGGTGCTTGCGCAGGAACCGCGTCGGCGGCCACAGCACCGTGGCGAACAGCAGCCCCAGCACGATCGGCAGCAGGATCACCCACAGCCGGCCCAGCACCCACCCGAGGACGACGACCGCGCCGGTGATCAGCAGCAGCTGGGCCGAGGCGATCGCCAGCGACCGGGTCGCCCGCCGCAGCCGGGGGCCGCGCTGGTCGGAGGGCGCCGGGGCGCCGGTGACGGCCGCCGCGTCGGGGTGGGCGACGTGCTCGCGCTCGTCGACGGAGGCCGGCGCCTCCGACCCGGCGGAGCGGTCGGACCCTCGGAGTCGCATGCGCGAGATCACCACCCGTGGATGTCCGTTCCGGGACGCGCGGAAACGATCACGTGGTGGGCGTCGTAGCGTCGGTGCATGCCGAAGACCGCGACAGCCGACCGGGTCGACCGGGCGGCGCTCGAGGAGTTCCTGCGTCCCCGTCACAAGGCCGTGCTGGTCACCCGCCGCAGCGGTGGGGGCGTGCAGCTCTCGCCGGTCACCTGCGGCCTGGACGGCGAGGGCCGCATCGTCGTCTCCACCTACCCGCAGCGGGCGAAGGTCGCCAACGCCCGTCGTGACCCGGCCGTCTCGCTGTGCGTGCTCTCCGACGACTTCGACGGGCCCTGGGTGCAGGTGGACGGCCGGGCCGAGGTGCTCGACCTGCCCGAGGCCCTCGAGCCGCTCGTCGACTACTTCCGGGCGATCAGCGGCGAGCACCCCGACTGGGACGAGTACCGCGCCGCGATGACCCGGCAGGGCAAGTCGCTGCTGCGGATCACCGTCGAGCGGTGGGGACCGATCGCGACCGGCGGCTTCCCGCCCGAGGTCGTCGCCCGGATGTGAGCCCGCGCCGTCAAGCTGCCAGGCTTGACGGATGCCCTTCGTCCTGGCCCTCGCCCAGCGGGACGGCGGGGACCGGGTGGCCGCCGTCCTCGCCCGGCTGGCGGAGGCCGTCCCGGTGCTGCAGCCCTTCGAGCGGACGGCGGGCCGCGAGCTGTCCGGCGTCCTGGCCGACCCCGCCGCCGTCGTCGACCTGGTCCTCGGCCTGGTCCGGGAGGGCGGGTGGGACGTCGGCGTGGGCGCCGGGCCGCTGCCCGACGGCCTCCGGACCGGCGCGCCCGCCGTGCTGGCCGCCCGCCGGGCGGTGGACGCCGCCGGGCAGCGCGGCGTCCGGCTGGCCGTTCGCGGCGTGGTGCCGCCCGACGCCGGCGACGCGCAGGCGGTGCTCACCGCGCTCGCGGTCCTCGTGCAGCGGCGCAGTGCGCAGGCGTGGCAGGCGATCGAGCTGGTGGGCGCGGGACGCACCCAGGCCCAGGCCGCCGCGGCCCTGGGCATCTCCCGCCAGGCCGTCGGCCAGCGGCTGGCCGCCGGGCTGTGGGAGCTCGAACGGGAGCTGCGCCCCACCGCCGCCCGGCTGCTCGCCCGGGCGGCCGGCTGAGCCGTCGTCGCGCGCGGTGATCACCGGGCGGGGAGAATGAGGTGCCCCCGCCGTCCCGAGCCCCTGGGAGAACCGTGTCCGAGCCGTCCGCGCCCGCCGGGCTCCGCAACGTCGAGCTGCTCGCCGTCTACACCAACGACCACCTCGCCGCCGCCACCGGCGGCATCGAGCTGGTCAGCCGCATGCTCGGCCGGCACCGGGGCGGCCCGTACGAGTCGCGGTTGGCCGAGCTGCTCGGCGAGCTGCACGAGGAGCGGGCGGCGCTGCGCGGCACCATGCAGGCCCTCGGCCTGCCGGTGCGCCAGTACAAGCAGGTGGCCACCTGGGTGGGGGAGAAGCTCTCCCGGCTCAAGCTCAACGGCCACCTGCTCTCCCGGTCGCCGCTGTCGGACCTGGTCGAGTTCGAGTTCATCTCCACCGCGGTGCTGGCCAAGCGGGCCGGGTTCGAGACCCTCCGTGCGCTGGGCGAGACCGACGAGCGGGTCGACGCGCAGCTGTTCCACCGGCTGATCGAGCAGGCCGACAAGCAGCACCAGTGGCTGGCCCCCGTCCGGCGCGAGGTCGCCGCCCACGTGTTCGGGGGACAGGCGGGCGCCGCCGACGAGGCCGCCGACACCTGAGCGGGCGCCGGGCCGTCGGCGCAGGTAGGAACGGTGCATGTGCCACGACACCGACAGCCGCCCGCCCGCGCCGCCGAGGAGCGGTGACGTCGCCGAGCGTGGCACGCTGACCCTCACCTCCGCTGACGGCACCGAGTTCGCCGCGGCCCACGCCGCGCCCGCCGAGCCCGCCCGGGTGGGGGTCGTGCTCCTGCCCGACATCCGCGGCCTGCACCCGTACTACGTGGCCCTGGCCGAGCGGTTCGCCGAGGCCGGCCTGCCCGCCGTGGCGATCGACTACTTCGGCCGGACGGCGGAGCTGCCGCCGACCGGCACGCGGGAGCAGGACTTCGACTGGCAGACGCACATCCCGCAGACCACGCCGGCGGGGGTGGACGCCGACGTCGCCGTCGCGATCGATTACCTGCGCGAGCGCACCCGGCCGGACCTGCCGGTGGTGACCGTCGGGTTCTGCTTCGGCGGCAGCCACTCGTGGCGCCTGGCCGGCGGGGACCTGGACCTGGCCGCGTGCATCGGCTTCTACGGCCGGCCGGCGATGGTCGGCGACGCCGCGGCCACCCGCCCGACGCTGATGGTGATCGCCGGGGCGGACCAGGCCACCCCTGTCGAGGACCAGCTCGCGCTCGCCGAGAAGCTCCGCGTCGGCGGGGCCGAGGTGGAGACCGCGGTCTACGACGGCGCCCCGCACTCGTTCTTCGACCGCGCGTACGGCGACTGGGCCGACGCCTGCGCCGACGTCTGGCGGCGGGTGCTCGCCCTCACCGACCGGGTCGCGACCCCCTGAGGGAGGACCCCGGAAAGGACCCCGGGGCGAGGACCGACCGCACGGTCCACCGCCTCGTCCCGAGCGCCCTCCGGCACCTCCTAGGCTGGGCCGGGTGAGCGACGAGCACAGCGGCGGGATCGACCCCGAGGTCATCGAGCTGGCGGCCCGGGTCTTCGACCTGGCGCGGTTCGGCGCCACCGAGGAGCTGGTGGCCTACCTGGACGCCGGCGTCCCGGCCAACCTGACCAACGACAAGGGCGACACGCTGCTCATCCTCGCGGCGTACCACGGCCACCCGGAGACGGTGGCGGCGCTGCTGGAGCGGGGAGCCGACCCCGCGCGGGTCAACGACCGCGGCCAGACCGCCCTGGCCGCCGCGGTGTTCAAGCAGTCGGGGGACACCGTGCGCCGGCTGCTGGCCGCCGGCGCCGACCCCGACGCCGGTGGCCCGACCGCCCGCGAGACGGCCGCGTTCTTCGACCTGCCGGCGATGGCCGCGCTGCTGGACGGCGCGCGTTCCTGAACCCCCGTCGGCCGGGCATGCCAGGCTGGGGTGCGGGTACGCGGCGCCGCGTGGGGGAAGGCGGAGGGCACATGGTCGACGTCGAGACGTCCGGCGGGTCGGCGCCCGCCCGCACCGGCTGAGCGGGCGGGACGAGCAGGATGGTCGCGCAGCAGCGGCTGCCCGGCAGCGGGACGGGGATCCCGGCGGCTGCGGGGGCCAGCGCCCTGACCCCCGCCGGGGCCGCCGAGGTGCAGGCCGCCGAGGTGCAGGCCGCCGACGCGCAGGCCGCCGACGTGCAGGCCGCCGAGGCCGAGGACGCCACGGTGGCCGCGGCCCGGGCGGCCGACGTGGGCCACGGCGCGGCGCACCAGGCGCCCGACGAGCTCCCCGACCCCTCGCCCGGGGGTCTGCCGCGGTGGCTGGTGCTGGTGGGCGGCGCCGCCGCGGCCACCGTCGCCATCGCCGGCGTCCGGTCGATCGCGTGGCTGGTCGGCCCGGTGCTGCTGGCGCTGGTCGTCGTCGTCGCGCTCATGCCGGTGCAGCGCTTCCTGCAGCGGCACGGCTGGCCGCGCTGGGCCAGCGCCACGGTGCTGCTGGTGCTGGTCTGGACGATCCTGCTCGCCTTCGTCGCGCTGCTGATCGTCTCGATAGCCCAGTTCGCCGCGCTGCTTCCCGACTACGCCGACTCCGCCGAGGCGCTGCTCGCCTCCGTGGTCGCCGACCTCAACGACCGGGGGATCGTCTCCGGCCAGCTCTCCGACCTCATCGCCCGGTTCGACTACAGCCAGCTGGTCGGGGTGGCCACCGGCGTGCTGACCCGGGCCACCGATGCCGCCTCCACCCTGGTCCTGCTGCTGGCCGCGCTCGTGTTCCTCGCCATCGAGTCCGGTGGGTTCGGCCGGCGGCTGGCGCTGGTCGCCGCCGAGCGCCCCCACCTGCCGATCGCGCTGGGCCTGTTCGCCCGCGGCACCCGCAGCTACCTGTGGGTCAGCACGGTGTTCGGCGCCATCGTCGCGATCGGCGACGCGATCGCGCTGGCCATCATCGGCATCCCGCTGCCGGTGATCTGGGGCCTGCTGTCGTTCATCACCAACTACGTGCCCAACATCGGCTTCGTCCTCGGGCTGGTGCCGCCGGCCATCCTCGGCCTGCTGTCCGGCGGTTGGACGGAGTTCTGGGTCGTCGTCGCGATCTACGCGCTGCTCAACTTCGTCGTCCAGACGCTGATCCAGCCGCGCTTCGTCGGCGACTCGGTCGGGCTGTCGATGACGGTCACCTTCGTCGCCCTGCTGTTCTGGGGCTGGGTGCTCGGCGCCCTGGGCGCGCTGCTGGCGATCCCGCTGACCCTGCTGGTCAAGGCCATGCTGGTGGACGTCGACCCGCGGGGGCACTGGCTGGACGCGCTGCTGCGGGAGGAGCCGCGGGCGCCGCGGACCAGTCGCGCCCGGCAGCGGGCCAACGCCCGGCGTGCGGCGCTGGCCTCGGTCCGCGCCCTGCAGCCGCACCTGCCCGGACGGCGGCACCCCGGCGCGGCCCCGGCCACTGCGGACCCGCCGGCGCCGGAGACCGAGGAACCGGCCAGTGCGGAGGGCCGGTCGGGAGGCTGAACCTACAGGTCAGCGCGGAATGTCAGACCCCTGGAGGACGTTGTCATCGTGTCGGGCACGCCGCCCGGCGGAACGTCTTCGGAGGAACACATGAAGGGCGACCGCGTAGAGGTCGTGATCGACGCCGGCGGCACGACCCGCACCTACGACATCGAGGCCACCCGCGCCGGACGGCGGGTGGACGTGACCCACGGCCGGGGGCTGGTGGAGGTCACCGAGACCACCCGCGGCGGCACGCCCGTCCGCACCGCGCGGTTCATGGCCGGGCGGGTGCTGGCACTGGTGGAGCACCCGGCTCCGTGCCGCGCAGCGGACGACGACGACGCCGAGGTGACCCCCCTGCGGCAGTCCGCGTGAAGAAGGACCCCGTCCTCCCCACCCCGCGCAGGCTCGGGGCGGTGCCCTGGACGGGGCCGGCGCGGAGTCGCGCCGTGGACACCGCCTGAGGGAGGACCCCGTCGCGCAGCCGGTCCAGGAGCTGGTCGTCATGGTCGGGCTCCAGGGCAGCGGCAAGTCCACCTGGGTCGGGGAGCACCTGGCCGCCACCCACGTCGTGGTGAGCAAGGACCACTGGCCCCGCGCCCGCCGGCGGGAGGCCCGTCAGCAGCGGGTGGTCGCCGAGCTGCTCGCCGCCGGGCACAGCGTCGTCGTCGACAACACCAGCCCGGCCCCGGAGGACCGTGCGCCCCTGGTGGCCGCGGCCCGGGCGGCCGGCGTCCCCGTCCGCGCGGTCTGGCTGGACACCCCGGTGCCGACCTGCGTGGCCCGCAACGACACCCGTGAGGGCCGGGCCCGCGTCCCCCTGGTGGGCCTGTACGGCACGGCCGCGCGGTTGGTCCCGCCGACCGTCGTGGAGGGCTTCGACCGGGTCGACGTCGTCCGGACCGGCTGACCGGCCGGTCCGTCCGGCACGCCGAGGTCGGGGCCGGACTCCCGGTGCGGTAGGACTTGTCCGCCCGTCCCCTCGACCGTCGGAGGTCCCCCGTGCTGGCCAGCATCGGTTACGCCGTCGCCTACACCGGGCTCGGCATCGCACTGCTGACCCTCGGTTTCGTCGTCCTCGACCTGCTCACCCCGGGCCGGCTCGGACGGCACATCCACGAGGAGCGCTCGGTCAACGCCGGCCTGGTGCTGGCGACCGGCTACCTCGGCCAGGGCGCGGTCGTCTTCGCCGCCATCTGGACCAACGCCACCAGCGGCTTCGGCGAGGCGCTGCTCTACACCGTGGTCTTCGGGGTGCTCGGGGTCCTGCTGCAGGCCGTTGCCTTCCTCGTCCTGGACCTCATCACCCCCGGCAAACTCGGCGAGCACGTCACCGAGGTGCCGTTCCACCCGGCCAGCATGGTGCTGGGGGCCGTGCAGCTCGCGGTCGCCGCGATCGTGGTGGCCAGCATCTGGCCCTGAGCCGGGGCGCGGCCGCGACCCGCCGGGGGCTACCGGTCGGTAGCCCGGCGGACCGGCCGCCGTACCGTGTCTCCGGGCAGCCGGACGGCGCCAGACATCGAAGGGGATCGGTATGAGCGAGACGAGCAGCACGGGGGCCCGCGTGGCCATCGTGACGGGGGCAGCCCGCGGCATCGGCGCGGCCACGGCCCTGCGGCTGGCACAGGACGGGTTCGCGGTGGGCGTGCTCGACCTGGAGGAGTCCGCCGGCAAGGACACCGTGCAGGCCATCGAGGCCGCCGGCGGACGGGCGCTGGCCGTGGGCGCCGACGTCAGCGACGCCGAGCAGGTCGAGGCCGCGGTCGCGCGGGTCGCCGCCGAGCTGGGCGCGCCGACCGTGCTGGTGAACAACGCCGGCGTCACCCGCGACAACCTGCTGTTCAAGATGACCGAGGTCGACTGGGACGTCGTCATGAACGTGCACCTGCGGGGCGCCTTCCTCATGAGCCGCGCCGTGCAGAAGCACATGATCGAGGCCAAGTGGGGCCGGATCGTCAACCTGTCGAGCGTCTCGGCGCTGGGCAACCGCGGCCAGGCCAACTACTCCACCGCCAAGGCCGGCCTGCAGGGCTTCACCAAGACCCTCGCCATCGAACTGGGCAAGTTCGGCGTCACCGCCAACGCGATCGCGCCCGGGTTCATCCAGACCGAGATGACCAAGGCGACCGCCGAGCGGATCGGCGTCCCGTTCGAGGACTTCATCGCCGCGGCGGCCAAGGAGATCCCGGTGCAGCGCGTCGGCCAGCCGGAGGACATCGCCCACCTGGTGTCCTTCCTCGTCAGCGAGGGCGCCGGCTTCGTCTCCGGGCAGGTCGTCTACGCCGCGGGCGGCCCGCGCGCCTAGCCGCTCGCAGCACCTCACCAGGGCCCGGCCGGGCGTTCCGGCCGGGCCCTGCTGCGTGTCCGGACCGAGCCGGGGGTAGGGGAGGCCGGTGACTCCGCTGCGCCTCGTCCTGCTCGGCGACTCGCTGGCCTACGGCTCCGGGGCCTCCCGCGTCGGCGACACGCTCGGTCCCCGGCTGGCGCGGACGCTCGAGGGCGCCGGGTACGACGTCGACCTGCACGTCGTGGCCGTGCCCGGCGCGGTCTCGCGGGACCTCGGCGCGCAGGTCCGCCGCGCCGTCCCCCTCGCCCCGGACCTCGCCGTCGTGGTGGTCGGCGCCAACGACCTCGCCCGGATGGTGCCCGCCGCGCAGGCGGCCGCCGCGCTCGGCGCGGCGGTGGGCGAGCTGCGCGCGGCCGGCAGCGACGTGCTCGTCGTCCCGGCCCCGGACATGTCGATGGTGCCGTTCGTGCCCCCGGCCTACCGCGCGCTGGTGCGCACCGCCTCCGAGCAGCTGCAGCGTGAGCAGGCCGCCGTCGCCCGGGCCGCCGGCGCGGTGGTCGCCGAGGTCTCCGCCGCCGTGGCCGCCGCCTTCTCCGCCGACGTGTCGCTGTTCTCCGCCGACCGCTTCCACCCGTCCTCGTCGGGCTACGCGCACATCGCCGACGCGCTCACCCCGCACCTGCTCGCCGCGGCGGCCGCCCGCCGGGAGTCCGCCGCCTGAACGCGTTGATCATGGGGTTGTCGCCGCGGGACACGCCGGGGCGAGCCGTGTCCGCGTGCAACAACCCCATGATCGACACCGGGGTCGGGTGACCAGGACCAGGCGACCAGGTGCAGGCGGGACGGGGGACCGGGGAGGGGCGTCAGCAGGTGTGGTGCACCGGTGCCAGGCCGTAGACCGGCGTCGGGAGGCCGACCTGCCGGGCCTTGAGCTGCAGCGCCAGGTACAGCGAGTAGTGCCGCGACTGGTGCAGGTTGCCGCCGTGGAACCACAGCGCCTCCTGCTGGGTCGGCTTCCACATGTTGCGCTGCTCGCCCTCCCACGGGCCGGGGTCCTTGGTGGTGCCGGAGCCGTGGCCCCAGACCTTGCCGACGGAGTCCGCGACCTCCTGGGAGATGAGGTCGGCGGCCCAGCCGTTCATCGACCCGTAGCCGGTGGCGTAGACGACGAGGTCGGCCGGCAGCTCGGTGCCGTCGGCGAGGACGACGGCGTCCTCGGTGAGGTGGTCGACCTGGCCCTGAGCCAGCTTCACCTCACCGCCGGCCACCAGGTCGGCGGCGCCCACGTCGATGTAGTAGCCCGAGCCGCGGCGCAGGTACTTCATGAACAGCCCGGAGCCGTCGTCGCCCCAGTCGTGCCGGAACCCCGACTTCTCCAGCCGCTCGTAGAAGTCGGCGTCGCGCTCGGCCATCTGCTGGTACAGCGGGATCTGGAACTCGTGCATGATCCGGTACGGGATCGACGCGAACACCAGGTCGGCCTTCTCCGTGGTGACGCCGTTGGCGACCGCCTCCTCGCTGTAGAGGGCGCCGAGGCCGATGTCCATGAGGGTGGCGCTCTTGACGATGTGCGTCGAGCTGCGCTGGACCATGGTGACGTCGGCGTCGTGCTCCCACAGCGCGCCGCAGATGTCGAAGGCGGAGTTGTTGCTGCCGATGACGACGCAGCGCTTGCCGGCGTAGGCGTCCGGCCCGGGGTGGGCCGAGGAGTGGTGCTGGTCGCCGCGGAAGACGTCCTTGCCGGGCAGGTCGGGGATGTTGGGCTTGCCGGACATGCCGGTGGCCAGCACCAGGTGCTTCGGCCGCAGGGTCACCGCGTCGCCCTCGCGCTCCAGCTCGACGGTCCACTCGCCCTTCTCGGGCGAGTAGGAGGCCCTCGTCGCGACCGTGCTCGACCAGTACGGGACCTCCATGGCCTCGACGTAGGACTCGAGCCAGTCGCCGATCTTGTCCTTGGGCGAGAACACCGGCCAGGTGTCGGGGAACTTCAGGTACGGCAGGTGGTCGTACCAGACCGGGTCGTGCAGGCACAGCGACTTGTAGCGGCCGCGCCACTGGTCGCCCGGCCGGGGGTGCTTGTCGACGACGATGCTCGGGACGCCGAGCTGCCGCAGCCGCGCGCCCAGCGCGATGCCGCCCTGGCCGCCGCCGACGACGAGCACGTAGGGCTGGACGGAGGTGCCCAGCTCGGCCCGCTCCTTCTCCCGTCGCTCCAGCCAGGTCAGCCGCTGCTTGTTGACGCCGTGCTCGGCGCCCATCGGCCGCCGCGGACCGCGCGGCTCCTCGTGGCCCTTCAGCTCGTACACGGTGGTGAGGAAGGTCCACGCCTTCGTCGTCCCGCCCTCGTCGGCCAGCCGGACCAGCCCGCGTCCCCGGCCGACCGCGGTCTCGAAGGTGAACCAGGCGGTGACCACGCCGTCGGCCTCGTCCGGGGGCTCTTCGACGGTGAACGACCGCGGGTCGGTGCGGTCCAGGGTCTCGGTGAGCAGGTCGCGGACGCCCTCGCGCCCCTCGACCGTGGTGATGTTCCAGGTGAAGGACACCAGGTCGCGCCAGAAGCTCGTGGTGGCGAACAGCTCGGCGGCGCGGTCGACGTCGTGTGCGGCGAGGGCGTCGCCGAACGCGGCGAACCAGGCGTCGGCGCGCTCGGCGGGGGAACCGGTGGTCCCGGGTCGTTGGATCGTCTGCGTCACGGGGGAGGGCCTCCTGCGTCGTCGCGGGGGACGTGTGGCGCCCAGCACACTCCCGTCGACGGGCGGGAGGGGAGCGTTGCAGGGGGTTGCACCGCCTATGGTCGTGGCGCAGGTCACAGCCCGAGGAGCTGCCCATGTCCAGCGCCGTCCAGAGCGCCCTCCCGCCCGGCGCCGACCCGCGGGCCCACACCCGCCTGCTCGAGCGCGTCCGCGCCGCGGCGCTGGGCGGCGGCACACCCCCGGCCGCGCCGCGCCCGGTGATCGGGGCCTCCTGGCGGCGGGTGCGGTGCGCGGGCCTGGACCCCTCCGAGGCGCCCGACGTCCCGCCGCTGGACGGCGCGGAACTGGAGCGCCGGCGCGCCGAGAGCGGGCTGGCGCCCCTCCTGCCGCTGCTGCGCGAGCGGCTGCTGCCGGTGGCGCGCGACGCCGGCCAGGTGCTCGTCGTGGTCGACGCCGAGTCCCGGGTGCTGTGGCGCGAGGGCGGGCCGCAGGTGCGCCGCCGGGCCGACCGGCTGGGCTTCGTCGAGGGCTCGGCCTGGGACGAGGACACCGTGGGCACCAACGCGATCGGCACCAGCCTGGTGGTCGGCGCTCCACTGCAGGTGCACGCCGGTGAGCACTACGCGGAGGGGCACCAGCCCTGGACCTGCGCCGCCGCGCCGCTGCACGCCCCGGTCACCGGCCGCCTGCTCGGGGCGGTCGACCTCTCCGGCCCGGCGTCGACGGTGCACCCGAGCACGATCGCGCTGGTCGACGCGGTCGCCCGCCTGGCCGAGCTCGAGCTGTCCGCCGCGCACGCCCGTCAGGTGGAGCGGCTGCGCGCGCTGGCCGCCCCGCTGCTGGCCCGGCTCGCCGGCCCCGCCCTGGTGGTCGGACCCGACGGGTGCACCGCGGCCGCGTCCGGCCTGGCCGCCCCCGACCGGGTCGCGCTGCCCGACGGCCTGCAGGCCGGGCCCCTCGAGCTGCCGGTGCTGGGCCGGTGCACCGCGGAGCCGCTGCCCGGGGGCTGGCTGCTGCGGCCGGCCGGCGGGGCCGACGACGCCCGACCGGCCGGCGTCGTCCTCGACCTCGCCGGGCCGCGCCCGGAGGTGCGGGTCACCGGCGCGAGCGGGACCTGGTCGGCGCCGCTGAGCCTGCGGCACGCGGAGATCCTGCTGGCTCTCGCCGAGCACCGCGCCGGCCGGTCGGCCGCCGACCTCGCCGGCGACCTGTTCGGCGACCCCGCCCGCACCGTCACCGTGCGCGCCGAGGTGTCGCGGCTGCGGCGCACGCTGGGGTCGGTCGTCTCGGCCCAGCCCTACCGCATCGGCGAGGACGTGCACCTGGAGGTCCGGACGCCGGTGCCGGCCGTCCGGCTGCTGCCGGGGTCCACCGCGCCCGTGGTGGAGCGGCTGCGGCGCCCGCGGCGGTGATCAGCGGCGCAGCGGGGCGCGCAGCGCGGGCCGGTCGGCGAACCGGGTCAGCACCGGCCCGGTGACCGCGAGGACGAGCACGTAGCCGGTCGCCACCGGGCCGAGCTCGCCGACGCCCGCGGTCACCGCCAGGCCGGCGATGACGATCGAGAACTCGCCGCGGGCCACCAGCGCCGTCCCCGCGCGCAGCCGGCCCGGCACGCCGACGCCGTCCCGGCGGGCGGCGAACCAGCCGGTGCCCACCTTGGTGGCGGTCGTGACCAGCGCGAGCAGCAGCACCGCGGGCAGCACCGGCAGCACCAGGGCCGGGTCGGTCGCCAGCCCGAAGGCGACGAAGAACGTGGCGGCGAACAGGTCGCGCAGCGGACCCAGCACGGCGCGCGCCCGGTCGGCGAACGACGCGGGCAGCGCCAGGCCGACGAGGAAGGCCCCGACCGCCGCCGAGGCGCCGAGCGCCTGCGTCACCCCGGCGACCAGCAGGGTCAGCCCGACCAGGCGCAGCATCACCTGCTCGTCGTCGGGGGAGGCCATCAGCCGTCCCAGCCGGGACCCGTGCCGCTGGGCGGCGAGCAGCACGAGCACCACCGCGCCCACCGCGAGCGCGACGCCCGCGGCCGCCGAGGCCGGCCCGCCGCCGGCCAGGGCGACCACCAGCAGCGGGAGGAACAGCGCCATCGCGAGGTCCTCGAGCACCAGCACCGACAGCACCGCCGGCGTCTCCCGGTTGGCCAGGCGTCCCAGGTCGCCCAGCAGCCGGGCGACGATGCCCGAGGAGGAGATCCAGGTGATCCCTGCCAGCGCCAGCGCACCCTGCCACGGCAGGCCGAGCAGCAGCCCGGCGACGAACCCCGGCGGGGCGTTGAGCAGCAGGTCGGCCAGGCCCGAGGGGCCGTGGTGGCGCAGCGAGGCGAACAGCTCCTCGGCGGAGAACTCCAGGCCCAGCGCGAGCAGCAGCAGGACCACGCCGATCTCGGCCGCGGCTTCGAGGAACGGCTGGGACGTGGCCAGCGGGACGACGCCGCCCTCCCCGAGGGCCAGCGCGGCCACCAGCACGAACGGGATGGGGGACAGGCCCACCCGGCGCGCGAGGAGGCCGAGCACCGACAGGCCGAGGAACAGCAGGCCGAGCTCGAGCAGGAGGGCGGTGACGTGCTCCACCGGGCCGCCCCTACGGGTGCTCGTTCAGGCGTCGCTCGAGCTGCTCCAGCCCCTGCTCCGACCCGATCGCGACCAGCACGTCGCCCGCGTGCAGCAGGTCCGCCGGGCCGGGCGAGGGAACGACGTCGGTGTCGCGCACCAGCGCCACGATCGAGCAGCCGGTCAGCGTGCGTGCCCGGGTGTCGCCCAGCGGCCGGCCGGCGAACCGGGAGTGCGCCGAGACGGTGAACCGGCCGGACTCCAGGCCGGGCACCTCGCGGGACAGGTCGGCGAACCGCTGGGTCAGCCGCGGCGCGCCGAGCACCTCGGCCACGGCGTCGACCTCCTCGGGGTCGAGCCGGACCACGCCCAGCGCCCGGTCCGGGTCGCGCGGGTCGTAGACCGCGGCCTCGGCGCCCCCCTCCCGCTGGACGACGATGGCCAGCACCTGGCCGGCCCGCGTGCGCATCTCGTAGCGGACGCCCACGCCCGGCAGCAGGGTCTCCTCGAGCTCCACCGCCGCATCGTGGCAGAGCGCGCGCCGCTCAGCGGGCGGCGGAGGGTAGCCGGGCGGCCAGGAGCTCGGCGAGGTGCAGGGCGCGCCGGCCGGCGAGCTGGTCGAGCTGGGTGCGGCAGGAGAACCCGTCGGCCAGCACGACGGCGTCCGGCCCCGCCGCCCGGACGGCGGGCAGCAGCTGGTGCTCGGCGATCGCGACCGACACGTCGTGGTGGCCCCGCTCGACGCCCCAGTTGCCGGCCAGCCCGCAGCAGCCGCCCACCCGGTGCACGGTGGCGCCGGCGTCGCGCAGCAGCCGCTCGTCGGTCGCCCACCCCAGCACGGCGTGGTGGTGGCAGTGCGGCTGGGCGACGACCTCGACCCCGGCCAGGGACGGCGGCGTCCAGCCCGGCGTCTCCCGCAGCAGCTCGGCCAGCGTGCGGGTGCCCGCCGCGACCGCCTCCGCGGCCGGCCCGCCCACCAGCTCCAGCGCCTCCCCGCGCAGGACGGCGGTGCAGGAGGGCTCGACGCCCACGACCGGCACCCCGGCGTCGACCAGGGGACGCAGCAGCTCGACGGTGCGGCCCAGGGTGCGGCGGGCGGCGTCGAGCTGGCCGGTGGTGATCCAGGTCAGCCCGCAGCAGGTCTCGGCGGGCGGCACCTGCACCCGGTAGCCGGCGGCCTCCAGCACCGCGGCGGTGGCCTCGGCGACCTCGGGGGCGAAGTGGTCGGTGAACGAGTCCACCCACAGCGCGACCGGCGGTCCGTCCGTGGACACCGGCCGGGCCGCCCAGCCGGCCCGGAAGGTGCGGGTCGCGAAGGCGGGGAGGCTGCGCCGCTGGTCGACCCCGGCGCCCCACTTCGCCAGCCGGCCGCCGAGCCGGGAGGTCATCACCGCGTTGACCACCCGCGGCGCCCGTGCGGCCAGGTCGGCCCAGCGCGGCAGCCGGCCCAGCGCGTAGTGCGACCGCGGCCGCAGCCGCCGCCGGTAGCTCTGGTGCAGCACCTCGGCCTTGTACGAGGCCATGTCCACCCCGGTCGGGCAGTCCCGCGAGCAGCCCTTGCAGGACAGGCACAGGTCCAGCGCGGCGTGCACCTCGGGGGAGCGCCAGTCACGCACCGGGCCGCCGGGGGCGAGCATCTCCTGCAGCACGCGGGCCCGGCCGCGGGTGGTGTCCTTCTCCTCGCGGGTGGCCGGCCAGGACGGGCACATCACCCCGCCGGCGGCCTGCAGGTCGGCCCGGCACTTGCCCACGCCGGTGCAGCGGTGGACGGCGGCGGAGAAGTCCCCGCCGTCGTGCCGGTAGGCCAGCGCCAGGCGCTCGGTCCGGCGCGGCGCGGCGGCCACCCGGATGTCGTCGTCCACCCGCGCCGGCCGCACCAGGACGCCGGGGTTGAGCACGTCGGCCGGGTCGAACAGGCCCTTGACCCGCTCGAAGAGGGCGAGGACCTCGGGGGAGTACATGGTCGCCAGCAGCTCGCTGCGGGCCCGCCCGTCCCCGTGCTCGCCGGAGACCGACCCGCCGAAGCGGGCCACGAGCGCCGCGGCGTCCTGCACGAAGGCGCGGTAGGCGCTGCGGCCGCGGTCCTCGCCGCGCCCGAGCGGGAAGTCGATCCGGACGTGCACGCAGCCGTCGCCGAAGTGGCCGTAGGGGACGCCCTGCAGCCCGTGCTCGCGCAGCAGCGCCTCGAACCCGCGCAGGTAGGCGCCGAGCTGCTCGACCGGCACCGCCGCGTCCTCCCAGCCGGCGTGCGCGGGCCGGCCGTCGGAGGTGCGGGCGGCCAGGCCCGCGCCGTCCTCGCGGATGCGCCAGATGGCGGCGGCCTCGGCGGGGTCGGTGACCACCAGCGAGTCCAGCGCGCCGGCGTCGTCGAGCACTCCCTTCGCCTTGGCCTCGATCTCGGCCACCGAGTCGCCGGTCAGCTCGACGATCAGCCAGCCGTCGCCGCGCGGCAGGTCCGGCACGACCGCGGCGGGCACGTCCCGCAGCCGCTGGACGATCCGCTGGTCCAGGCCCTCGCAGGCGGTCGGCTCGTGCCGCAGCAGCGGCGGGGTGGCGTCGGCGGCGTCGGCCATCGACGGGTAGCCGAGCACGACGAGGCCGCGGTACGGGGCGTCGGCCACCAGCCGCACGGTCGCGCCGAGCACCAGGCCCAGCGTGCCCTCGCTGCCGACCAGTGCCCGGGCGACGTCGAAGCCGCGCTCGGGCAGCAGGTGCTCCAGCGAGTAGCCCGACACCTGGCGGCCGAAGCGGCCCAGCTCGGTGCGGATCGGTGCCAGGTTGTCCTCGACCAGCCGCCGCAGCTCCCCGACCACCCCGCCGTCCGGGGCGCCGTCGCGGCCCAGCCGCAGCCGCTCGCCGGCGCCGGTGACGACGTCGAGGCCGACGACGTTGTCCGACGTCCGGCCGTAGCCCAGGGCGCGGGAGCCGCAGGCGTTGTTGCCGATCATCCCGCCGATCGTGCAGCGGTTGTGCGTGCTCGGGTCGGGCCCGAAGCGCAGCCCGTGCGGCCGGGCCGCCGCCTGCAGCGCCGCCTGGACCACGCCGGGGTCGACCGTCGCCGTCCGCGCCTCGGCGTCGATCGCGCGCACCCGGGCGAGGTGGCGGCTGGTGTCGACGACGACGCCGGGCCCGACCGCGTTGCCGGCGATGGAGGTGCCCGCACCGCGGGCGGTCAGCGGGACGCCCAGCTCCCGGCAGACGGCGAGGGTGGCCTCGATCTCGTCGGGGTGGCGGGGTCGCACCACCGCCCGCGGCAGCACCCGGTACAGCGAGCCGTCGGAGGAGTAGAGCGCCCGCGCGAGCCCGGAGTCGTCGACGTCGCCGATGCCGGCCCGGCGCAGCGCGGGGAGGAGGTCGGCGTCAGGGGGAGTGGCTGTCCGGGTCACGCTGCCCAGTCTCGGCCCGGGGCCCGGGCCGCGGCGAGGGGGGTCACTCCGCGAGGCCGGGCGGGACCTCGGGCAGGTGGGTGCGCGCCCACAGCGCCGCCGACGTCCGGTCCCGGACCCCGATGCGCTGGAACACGTTGGTCAGGTGCGCCTTCACGGTGCCCTCGCGGATGCCCAGGGCCCGGGCGATCTGCTTGTTGGCCAGCCCCCGGCCGACCAGGGCGAGCACCTCCTGCTCCCGCTCGGTCAGCTCGGCGACCCGGGCCGGTCTGCGCCGGGCGTGCAGCAGGGTCCGGGCCACCCGCGGGTCCAGCGGCGAGTGGCCCCGCGCGGTCGAGCGGATCGCGGCCAGCAGGTCGGCCGGCTCGGTGTCCTTGAGCACGTAGCCGCCGGCGCCGGCGTCCAGCGCCTCGACCACCCGCTGCTGGTCGGAGAAGGAGGTGAGCACCAGCACCTCCACCTCGGGGTGGTCCTCGACGATTCGGCGGGTCGCGGTCACGCCGTCCAGGACCGGCATGGACAGGTCCATGAGGACGACGTCGGGGGACAGCCGGGCGACCGCGGCCACCGCCTCGGCGCCGTCGGCGGCCGTGCCGACGACCCGCATGTCGTCGGCGCCGGCGATGAGGCCGGCCAGCCCCGACCGCATGAGTGCGTGGTCGTCGACCACCAGGACGTCGATCACCGCTGGGGCACCTCCAGCCGGAGACTGGTCCCGGCGCCGGGTGCGGCGCGCAGGGACAGGGTCGCGCCCTCGGCGGCGGCCCGGTCGGCGAGCAGGCGCAGCCCCAGGTGGCCGCCGTCCTGCCGGTCGAGTGCCGGGCCGACGTCGAACCCGACGCCGTCGTCGGCGATCTCCAGGACCAGTGCCGCCGGGAGCTGCGAGACGGTGACGTCGACCCGGCGGGCGCCCGAGTGCTTCACCACGTTGCGCAGCGCCTCCTGGACGGTGCGCAGGACCAGCGCGGCCACGTCCGGGGGCGGGCAGAGCCGGTCCGGGAGGGACAGCCGCACGGCGATGCCGCGGGGGCGCAGCCGGTCCGCGCAGTCGACCAGGGTGGCCGGCAACCCCGCCTGCTCGAGGGTCGGTGGGTAGATCTCGACCAGCAGCGACCGCAGGGACGCCACGGAGTCCCGCAGCGCCCCGGCGGCCTGCCCGAGTCGGTCGGCGACGTCGTGGGACGGCGCGGTGCACGAGGTCCGTCCCAGGTCGTCGGCGGCGCGGGCGACCAGCAGCGCGGCCGCGGAGACGTCCTGGACCAGGCCGTCGTGCAGGCTGCCGGCGATCCGGCGGCGCTCCTCGTCGGAGGCGTCCAGCGCCCGCGCCTGCAGCAGCTCGCGCTCCTGCTGGATGGCGCGCAGCTGGGTGACCATCCGGCGGGCCAGGGGGAGCTGCACGGCGACCATGGCCAGCAGCGCGGCCGCGGAGATGGGGGCGAACTCCCACCAGATCTCCTGCTGCCGGGCGGTGGCCTGGCTGTAGTCGGAGTAGGTCTCCAGCAGCAGCCGCTGCCCGCCGGGGCCGGTGATCTGCCTGTAGACCTCGAGCAGGCGGCCGCTGTCGGCCTCCTCGAACCGGTTCTCCGGCCGGCTCAGGTCGCTGACCTCGGCCCGCGTGACGCCGTCGCGCAGGGCCTCCCGGTCGTCGTCGCCGAGCGGGAACGAGCGGCCGATCAGCAGGGGCTCGTCGGAGTAGACGATCCGCCCGTCGCCGGTCCAGATCTTGATCCGGATGATGCCGACCCCCGGCAGGCGGTCGCGCATGCGGTCGTCGAACGCGGCGATCGCGGCCGGCTCCCCGGCGAGCAGGGGCTCGTCGAGGGTGGGCTGGACGAGGACCTCGGCCAGCAGGTCGGTCATGCGGCGGGCGTCGGCGAGCGCCTCGTGCTCGGCGGCCCGGGCGCTGGCCCACACGCCGAGCCCGAGCAGCAGCAGGATGGCCGCGACGTTGGCGGCGAGGAAGCGGGCGACGACGCGGCCGACCGAGGCGACCCGCGGGCGGTGCCGGGCCTCGGTGTGGTCGACCAGGGCGACCCAGTCGCGGGCGCGGCCGGTGTCGGGCGCCGTCCGCGGCGGCGGCACGGGGCTCGTCGACTGGCGCGTGGCCATGGCCCACCCCCCCGCGTGCGTCGCGCACTGCTGCGCGGTCTCCGGACCCTCCGGCACTGCCCTGCCGGGGAGTTGTGCCATCGGGGACGTCGAGTGCGCAAGGGGACGGGAGTCGTACGACCTCATCCAGTGACCCGCTGCCACAGGCGCTGCAGCGGGGAGGTCGGCCCCTCGGCGGGGAGCGCGCCGGCGGCGGACTCTCCGGCCGCCGCCAGCGCGCCGGCCCGGTCGGGGTGGTCGAGGAGGTCGGCCAGCGCCGACGCGAGCGCGGGCGCGTCGCCGGGTGGCACGACCAGACCGGTCTCGCCGTGCCGCACGAGGAGCGGGTCGGCGACCGGTCGGGTGGCCACCACCGGGCGGCCGGCCGCGAACGCGTCGAGGAGGCCGGGCACCAGGTGCTCCCGGTCGTCGTGGCGGCGGTGGGGGAGGACGAGCACCTCGTTGCGGCCTACCGCCGCCCGCACCGCGGAGCGGGGGAGAGCGCCGCAGAAGCGCACCCGCCCGTCCAGGCCGAGGTGGTCGGCGCCGCAGCGCAGGTCCCGGCCGAGGGGGCCGCCGCCGACCACCTCGAGGACCAGGCCCGGCCGGTCCCCGGCGAGCAGGCCGAAGGCGGTCAGCAGGGTGTCGACGCCGCCGGCCGGCGTCAGGGGGGCGACGCCCAGCAGCAGACGCGGGCCGGACGGGGTGCCGTCCGCCACCGCGGTCCGCCCGCGCTCCGTCGTCCGCACCCGAGGGAGCAGACCAGCCCGGACGGGGGCGCCGCACCTGGACAGGGGTCCTACGACCCGCCGGTCACCAGAGGGTCATCGAGCGGCGGAAGATGCCGGCGACGTCGTCCTCGGTGACCTCCTTGGGCGCGGTGGCCAGCAGTCGCTGCTGCTTCATCGTGCCCTGGACCAGGTCGGGGACGTCGCCCTCGTCGTAGCCGACCGCGCCGATGCCGCCGGGGATGTCGATGTCGCGCATCAGCGCGGTCAGGACGGTCGGCAGGAACTCGGCGGGGTCGTCGGTCTGCTCGGCGCGCGGGTCGAGCAGCCGCGCGGCCCGCAGGTGCCGGTCGGGGTCGGCGTCGAAGGTGAACCGGAAGGCCTCCGGCGCGGTCAGCGCGACCGACATGCCGTGCGGGATCATCGGCTCGTCGGCCGGGTAGTCCTTGGGGTGGAAGTCCTTCACCCGCCCGGCGATCGGGTAGGCGTTGGCGTGCGGGATGTGCACGCCGGCGTTGCCGAACCCCAGCCCCGCGAAGGTGGCCGCCATCGCCATCTGCCCGCGGGCCTCGGTGTCCTCCCCGTTGCGCACCGCCGTGCGGAACGACCCGGCGAGCAGGCTGAGCGCCTTCTCCGACCACATGTCGGCGATCGGGTTGGCGCCGTTGTAGGGCACCCGCTCCTCCGGGCGCTTGTGCTCGAAGGTCGTGTAGGGCCGCGCGGTGTAGCTCTCCAGCGCGTGGCAGAGGATGTCCATGCCGGCGGCGGCGGTGACCCCGGCCGGCTGGGTGCGGGTCAGCGCGGGGTCGACCACGGCCATGGTGGGCCGCAGCCGGGCGTGGCTGATCCCGGTCTTCACCTTCTGGGCCAGGACGTCGAGCACGCAGATCGTCGTGCTCTCCGCGCCGGTGCCGGTGGTCGTCGGGACGGCGACCAGCGGGTTGAGCGGGTTGACCGGCGCGCGGCCCTCACCGACCGGCTTGTTGACGTAGTCCATGAGCTCACCCGGGTTGGTGGTGAGCAGGTTGATCGCCTTGGCCGTGTCGATGCTCGTCCCGCCGCCGACGGCGACGATCGCGTCCCAGGGGCCGTGGTCGCGCGCCCAGGCGACGGCGTGCTCGAGGCTCTCGTCGGTGGGCTCGACGTGCGCGCCGTCGAAGACCTGCGCCTCGATGCCGAACTGCGCCATCTGGTCGGCGACCCGCTGGGGGTGTCCGGTCGCCGCGACCCCGGGGTCGGTCACGACGAGGACCCGCTTGGCGCCGGTGAGGCTCAGGTCGTAGCCGATCTCGTCGGAGGCGCCGGGGCCGAACTTCAGTTGCGGGGCGCCGTAGGTGAAGACGCTCTCGGGGTTCGCGGGGGAGTAGGTGGGCGACGGCATGACCCCTCCTGGGTCGGCGACGGTCGGGCGCGGTGCGCGCCTATGGAGTCTGCTGCCGCGGCCGGGACGGGGCCAGCCCGCGCACCGCCCTCTACACGCCGGGGATCCGCCGGCCCGGGGAGCGACACGCGGCACCCCCGGGTGAGGCTTCTCGCAGTGTCACGAAACGGTCACGCCGGGAGACTGGACCGCGTGCTGGACTACCTCGTCGTCGGCGGACTGCTGACCGTCATCGCCTTCTGCCTGTTCATCCTGACCCGCATCCAGCCGGAGCAGCCGGCGCGCGTGCAGCACCGCGCGGCCGGCGACGGCGGCACCACCCTGATGCCCGCGCAGGTCGCGCCCTCCCCGGCGCTCGCGCCGCGGCCGCCTGCCGCGCGGTCGCACCGCGGCACCGCGCGCGGCTGACCGGTGTGCGGGAGCGCCGGACCGCGCTCCCGCACACCGGGCCCGGGGCTCACTCGGTCGGCGGCTCGTCCTTGCCCGCCTCCTCGGCGGCGTCGGCCTCCTCCTTGGTCTTGTGCACCGCGCCGTCGGCGTGCTCCGGCGGGCCGTACACCGTGTAGAGGACCAGCGGGTTGGGCCCGGTGTTGACGAAGTTGTGCTTCGTGCCGGCCGGCACCACCACCAGGTCGCCCTGGGTGACCTTCTTCTTGTTGCCCGCGATCCGCGCCTCGCCGGTACCGCTGACGAAGGTGAGGATCTGGTCGATGTCCTCGTGCACCTCCTCGCCGATCTCGCCGCCCGGCGGGATGGTCATGATCACCAGCTGGGTGTTCTTGCCGGTCCACAGGACCCGGCGGAAGTCGGCGTACTTCTCGGCCTCGGTCGCGATCTCGTAGTGGATGACGGACGCCATTCGAGGGCACTCCTCTCGTCGCGTGGGCAGTTGCGGCCGGGGTCGGACCCGGCGGCTGCGCTGCTCCTGCCCGCCGACGTGCACGGTTAGTCCTCGATCGGCGAGGAGTTGATCACGCTCACCCGGTCGGACGAGGCGCCCGGACGGACCGGCGCAGGGGGTGCGGCCGTGCCCGCGGCGGAGGCGCGGCGGGGACCGGCGGTGAGGGATCTCACGGCTCCGAGGGGAAGCACTCGGCGGAGGAGGGCGTCGTCCATGGGGTGACGACGCCGACCGCTGCCCGACCGACGGCCCGTGCCTACACCGTGTGGCTGGTGGCGCTCGCCGCGTACGCGGTCGCCGTCTTCCACCGCGCCTCGCTGGGGGTCGCCGGGGTGGAGGCGCAGGAGCGCTTCTCGGCCGGGGCCTCGGCGATCTCGCTGTTCCTGGTCCTCCAGCTCGTCGTCTACGCCGGCATGCAGGTGCCGGTCGGGGTGGCCCTGGACCGGTTCGGCTCCCGCAGACTGATCCTGGCCGGGGCGCTCACCATGGCCGCCGGCCAGGCGCTGCTGGCCCTGGCCGGGGACGTGCCGACCGCCGTCGCCGCGCGGGTCCTGGTCGGCGCCGGCGACGCGATGACCTTCGTCAGCGTGCTGCGGGTGATCAGCTTCTGGTTCCCCGGCCCGACGGTTCCGCTGATCACCCAGCTCACCGGCATGCTCGGCCAGTTCGGGCAGATCGTCGCCGCCTACCCGCTGGTCGCGCTGCTGCACTCGACGTCGTGGGAGGCCACGTTCCTCGGCGCCGGGGCGGTCGGGGTCCTCGTCGCCGTCCTCGTCGTCGTCGCGCTGCGGGACGCCCCGCCCGGCACCGTGCTCAGCCCGCCGTCCGGGCTGGAGGAGGTCCGCCGCAGCCTGGCGCTCACCTGGCGGGAGCCGGGCACCCGGATCGGCCTCTACACCCACCTGGTCACCCAGTTCTCCGGCACCGTCTTCGCCCTGCTGTGGGGCTACCCCTTCCTCGTCGTCGCCGAGGGCCGCAGCCCGCAGACGGCGGCGGGGCTGCTGACGCTGCTGGTCGTCGTCGGGATCCTGGTCGGCCCGCTGCTGGGCCGGCTGTGCGGCCGCTGGCCGCTGCGCCGCTCGACGCTGGTCTTCACGATCCTCGTGCTCACCGCGGCCACCTGGACCGTCGTGCTGCTGTGGCCGGGCCGCGCTCCGCTGCCGCTCCTGGTGCTGCTGGTCGTCGTCCTGGGCACCAACGGCCCCGGTTCGATGATCGGCTTCGACTTCGCCCGCACCTGGAACCCCGCCGAGCGGCAGGGCAGCGCGAGCGGGGTGGTGAACGTCGGCGGCTTCCTGGCGTCGCTGCTGACCATCCTGGCCGTGGGCGCGGTGCTCGACCTGCTCACGCCGGGCGGCTCCACCGCCTACTCCCTCGACGCCTTCCGGGCGGCCTTCTCCGTCCAGTACGTGTTCTGGGCCATCGGGTTCGTCGGTGTGCTGCGCCACCGGCGGCAGATCCGGCAGCGGCTGGCGCGCGACGGCGTGGTGTTGGCGCCGCTGCGGGTCGCGGTCGGCGCGCGGCTGCGCGGGGGCTCCGCCTACCGCTGACCCGACCTCACCGGCCGTAGCCGTTCCGGTACTCGTGGACGGGACTACGCCGGTGTCATCCCGACCGGCGTGCCGGGACGCCGGTGTCGCCCTGACGGAACGCTGCGTTCTGGCACTGTGCGGAGCCCCGAGCAGTCGTTCGCGTCGTCCCGGCGTCGGGTCGGTCGAGGCGGGGGCGTGGTCGTGGCTCGGGGGAGAGGGGAGCCCGCATGTTCCGACACGGTGCGGCCGAGGTCGGCGACGGCGCCCGGCAGCCGGAACCCGTCCCCTCCGGCGGGTCGTCCCGGCGGCCCAACCTCGCCGGTGACCTCGAGTCCCTCCTCGGTCCCCGCCCCCTCTTCCGGACGGCGCTGCGCGGCTACGACCGGCTGCAGGTGGACAACTACGTCTCCTGGGCCGAGTCCGAGCTGCTGGCCGCCCGCCGGGAGAACGAGGACCTGCTCAGCCGGTACGGGGCGTGCTCGGCGGAGCTGGAGCTCTCCCGGCGCCTGCTGGCCTGCTCGCCCGAGGGCCGCGAGATGGTCCGCACCTCCGAGCGCGTCGGCGAGATCCTCCGCCTGGCCGCGGACGAGGCGGCCCAGCTGACCGAGGCCGGGCAGGTCGAGGCCGACCGGATCCGCGCCCAGGCACGCAGCGAGGCCGACGTCCTGCTGCGGCGGGCGCACCAGGTCAAGGACGAGGCGGTGGCCGAGTCCGGCCGGATCCAGGAGGAGGCGCAGGCGGTCCGCGAGGACGCCGCCGCGGAGTGGGAGCTGGCCGGCGCCGAGGCGGTCCGGATGCGGGAGGAGGCGGCGGCCGACGCGGCCGGGGAGCGGCATCGGGCCGCGGAGGAGGCGGCGGCCACCCGGCAGGAGGCCCGCGAGCAGGCGGCGGAGGTGCTGCGGCAGGCCAGGGCGACGGCCGACCGGCTGCTGGCCGAGGCCGCCGTCGAGCGCACGCGGCTCGCCGACGAGGCGGCGGCGAAGCGCGCCCGGGAGGCGACCGAGACCGCGGCACGGCTCTCCGTGGAGGTGGAGCAGACGCTGGCCGAGCTCAGCCGGACCTGCACGGCCCGCGTCGACGCGGCCCAGGCCCGGGTCGACGACCTGGCGCGGCGGCGCGACGAGGCGCGGACCGCCCTGCGCCGGCTGTGCGGCCAGGTCGCCGACGCGCTCGGGACGCTCACGGGCGCGCTGGCCGCGGAGGAGCAGGCCGGGCACGACGAGCAGCCCGGTCAACAGGAGCGCGGCGCGCCCTCGGAGGAGGACGGCGTGCCCGAGGAGCGGGGCGCGCACTCGGAGCGGGGCGTGCACGAGGCGCGATCCCCGCTGCGGGAGGAGCCCGCGGAGGAGGAGCAGCTCGCCTCCTGAGCCTGCGATGGCGCCCGGTCGCCGACCCGTGCACCATCCGGTGTCGTGGACGTCGTCGTCGGGCTCGACTCCGGGACGACGGCGACGAAGGCGGTCACCGCCGGCGCCGACGGGCGGGTGCGCGACGTCGCCAGCGTCGGCTACCCGCTGCTGGTGCCCGCCCCCGGCCGGGCCGAGCTCGACGCGGGCCGGCTGCAGGCGGCCGCGGTCGAGGCGCTGGCCGCCGTGGCTGCCCGCGCGCGGGACCGCGGCGACCGGGTCGTCGGCATCAGCCTGAGCGCCGCCATGCACGGCCTGGCGCCGATGGACGACGACGGTCGGCCGCTGGGCCCGGTGATCACGTGGGCCGACGGCCGCGCAGCCGAGTGGGCCGCCGCGCTGGTCGCCGATGGGCGGGCGGCGGACCTGCACGCCCGCACCGGCACCCCCGTGCACGCGATGTCCCCGCTGGTGAAGCTGTCCTGGGAGCGCGCGCAGGACCCGGACCTGGTGAGCGGGACGCCGCGCTGGGGCGGGGTCAAGGAGCTCGTCGTCGCCGCGCTCGTCGGCGGGCGGCAGGTGGTCGACCGGTCGTGCGCGTCGGCGACCGGGCTCTACGACCTCCGCGGCAGCCGGTGGGACGACGAGGCGCTGGCCATCGCGGGGGTGCGGCCCGACCAGCTCGGCGAGGTCCTCCCCACGACGGCGGTGCTGACCGGCCTGCGCGCCGACGCGGCCGGGGCGACCGGGCTGCCCGAGGGGCTGCCGGTGGTGGTCGGCGCCGCCGACGGCGTGCTGGCCAACCTGGGCATCGGCGCGGTCCGGCCGGAGGTGGCCGCGGTCTCCCTGGGCACCAGCGGCGCGATGCGGGTCGTCGTCCCGGCGCCCACGGTGGACCCCGGCCGCCGGCTGTTCTGCTACGCGCTCACCGACGACCAGTGGGTGGTCGGGGGAGCGGTGAACAACGGCGGCTCGGCGGTCCGCTGGGCTGCCCAGGCGCTGGCCGCGGGGCCGCCCGCCTCGCCGCCCGGTCCGGCGCCGGAGCTCCACGGGGAGGACGCCGACGACCTCGACGCCCGCCTGCTGGCCGAGGCCGAGCAGGTACCGCCCGGCAGCGCCGGCCTGCTGTGCCTGCCCTACCTGCTCGGCGAGCGGGCGCCCTGGTGGCGCTCGGGGCTGCGCGGGGCGTACATCGGGCTGCGCCGCGAGCACCGCCGTCCTCACCTGGTGCGGGCCGCGGTCGAGGGGGTCTGCCAGCAACTGGCGCTGGTCCGCGACGCCTTCGCCGCCACCGACCTGCCGGTGCGCGAGGTGCGGGCCACCGGGGGTGCGGTCGCCTCCTCGCTGTGGGTCCGCACCCTCGCCGCCGCGCTGGACCTGCCGGTGCGGGTCGCCGACTCACCGGAGGGCACCGGTCTGGGGGCCTGCCTGCTCGGCCTGCACGCGCTCGGCGCGCTGCCCGACCTCGACGCCGCCACCGGGCTGGTCGCCGTGAACGACCCGGTCGAGCCCGACCCGGACGAGGTCGCGGTCTACCGCCGGCTGCGGCCGCTCGTCGACCGCTCCACCCAGGCGCTCACGGACGTCCTCACCACCCTCGACGCGGTGGACGACGGCCCCGACTGACCACTGGAGGAACCGTGCCCGAGGTCGAACCGGCGCTGGGCGCCGGCCCGCTGCTGGCGATCGCCGCAGCCGCGGTCGCCGTCCTGCTGTTCTTGATCATGAAACTGAAGCTGCACGCGTTCCTCGCCCTGGTCCTCGTGAGCCTGCTGACCGCGCTGGCCACCCGGATCCCACTCGAGGACGTCGTCTCCACGCTGACGACGGGCTTCGGCACGACGCTCGCCAGCGTGGCGCTGCTCGTCGGCCTCGGCGCGATGCTCGGCCGGCTGCTGGAACACAGCGGCGGGGCGCAGGTGCTCGCCGACAGCCTCATCCGCCGGTTCGGCGAGCAGCGTGCGCCGTTGGCGCTGGGCGTCGCCGCACTGCTGTTCGGCTTCCCCATCTTCTTCGACGCCGGCCTGGTGGTGTTCCTGCCGATCGTCTTCACCGTGGCCCGCCGGCTGGGTGGCTCGCTGCTCACCTACGGCCTGCCGGTCGCCGGCGCGTTCGCCGTCATGCACGCCTTCGTGCCCCCGCACCCCGGGCCGGTGGCGGCGGCCGAGCTGATCGGCGCCGACATCGGCCTGGTGCTCGTGTTCGGCCTGCTCGTCGGGCTGCCCACCTGGTACCTCGGCGCGTACCTGTTCGGGCTGTGGGCCGGCCGCCGGTACGACGTCGCGGTGCCGAACATCCTGGCGGACGAGAAGCCGCTGGACGACCAGCCCGACCCGTCGGTCGAGGGCACCTCGCCGGCCGTCGCCGAGCCGGCCGGCGGACGGCGCACCGAGACCGCGACCCGTCCCGCGCCGCCCCGCTTCGGCACGGTGGTCGGCATCCTGCTCCTGCCGCTCGTGCTGATCTTCCTGAACACCGGACTGACCACGCTGGCCACCGCGGGCGCGCTGGACGAGGGGTCGTTCGTCGTCCGGGCCGGTCAGCTGCTCGGGGCCACGCCGGTGGCGCTGCTCATCACGGTGCTCGTCGCGATCGTCGTGCTCGGCGTGCGGCGCGGGGAGAGCGGCGCCCAGGTGGAGTCCATCGTCAACAGCGCCCTCGGCCCCGTCTGCGCGATCATCCTCATCACCGGCGCCGGGGGCATGTTCGGCGGCGTGCTGCGGGCCAGCGGCATCGGTGAGGCGCTGGCCGACGTCCTCGGCGACATCGGGCTGCCGGTCATCGTGGCCGCGTTCGTCATCTCCGTGCTGCTGCGCGTGGCCCAGGGCTCGGCGACCGTCGCCCTCACCACCGCGGCCGGGCTGATGGCGCCGGTCGTCGAGGCGACCGACGGGCTGTCCTCGGTCGACCTCGCGCTCATCGTCATCGCCATCGCCGGGGGCGCGACCGTGCTCTCGCACGTCAACGACTCCGGCTTCTGGCTGGTCAGCCGCTTCTTCCAGATGGACGAGAAGACGACGCTGAAGACCTGGACGGTGATGGAGACGCTGCTGGGCACGATCGGGTTCGTCTTCGCGCTGGTGCTCAGCCTCTTCTTCTGACCGCGAGGTCGCGGCGGCCGTCGACCCGGCGTGATCGGCCGGCGCGTGCCAGGGTGAGCACATGAAGCGCGCGTCGCGTGCCGCCGTCACCGGTCTGTCCGCGCTGGCGGCGGTCGCCGCCCGCGACCTGCTCCAGCGCGAGCACACCCTGTTGCGCAACTTCCCCGTGATCGGGCACGCCCGGTACCTGCTCGAGGCGATCGGTCCCGAGCTGCGCCAGTACCTGGTGGCCGGCAACAACGAGGAGCGGCCGTTCACCCGCGACCAGCGGCGGTGGGTGTACGCCTCGGCGAAGAAGGAGAACAACTACTTCGGCTTCGGCACCGACAACGACCTCGAGTACACCGCGGGCTACCCGGTCATCAACCACCGGACGTTCGGCCGCGCCGTCCCGCCGTCGCACCCCGCGTCGGCGCACGACGTGCACGTCCCGTCGGCGAAGGTGCTCGGCGGGCCCCGCGGCCGGGCCGGGGCGTTCCGGCCGGCATCGGTCGTCAACATCTCGGCGATGAGCTTCGGGTCCCTCTCCGGCCCGGCGGTCGAGGCGCTCAACCGCGGTGCGGCGCTGGCCGGCTGCCTGCAGAACACCGGCGAGGGCGGCATCTCGGTGCACCACCGGCACGGCGGGGAGCTGGTGTTCCAGATCGGCACCGCCTACTTCGGCTGCCGGGACCAGCAGGGCCGGTTCGACCTCGCCCGGCTCAAGGACCTCGTCGCCGGCGCTCCGGTGCGGGCGCTGGAGATCAAGCTCAGCCAGGGCGCCAAGCCGGGCCTGGGCGGGGTGCTCCCCGGCGCGAAGGTCTCCGCCGAGATCGCCGCCGCGCGGGGCGTGCCCGAGGGAGTGGACTGCGTGAGCCCGTCCCGGCACGCGGAGTTCTCCGACACCGACAGCCTGCTCGACTGGGTGGAGCTGCTCGCCGCCGAGACCGGCCTGCCGGTGGGCATCAAGTCGGCTGTCGGCGACATGACCTTCTGGGACGAGCTCACCGACCTCATGGAGCGCACCGGCCGCGGGGTGGACTTCGTGACCGTCGACGGCGGCGAGGGCGGCACCGGCGCGGCGCCGCTGATCTTCACCGACTCGGTGTCGCTGCCCTTCCAGCTCGGCTTCGCCCGGGTGTACGCGACCTTCGCCCGCCGCGGGCTGCAGGAGCAGGTCACCTTCATCGGCGCCGGCAAGCTCGGCCTGCCCGACAACGCGATCGTGGCGTTCGCGCTGGGGTGCGACATGGTGAACGTGGGCCGCGAGGCGATGCTGGCGATCGGCTGCATCCAGGCCCAGAAGTGCCACACCGACACCTGCCCGACCGGGGTCGCGACGCAGGACCCGTGGCTCTCTCACGGGCTGGACCCGGCGCTGAAGTCGGTCCGGGCGGCCAACTACGTCGAGACGCTGCGGCGCGACCTGTTCAAGGTGGCCGAGGCCTGCGGCGTCGAGCACCCGGGGCTGATCCCAGTCGACGCGGTGGAGATCCTCGACGGGCGGACCAGCTCCACGCCGCTGGGGGAGGTCTACGGCTACCAGCCGCACTGGGGCCTGCCGTCCGAGGCCGACCAGGCCGAGGTCGTGCGGCTGATGACCGGCAGCGCGCCGCAGGGCGGCTCGGCCCCGGAGTCCGCGGACGCCGTCGCGGGTGACCGTCAACCGGCGGGCGGCTGAACCTCCGCACCCCGGGTCACCTCCGGTGGGCCGCCCGTAGCGACGCGCGAGGGGAACCGATACGGCCGCTCGGGGGAGCCCGGGGTCCTGCCACGGCGATCCCCTGACCACTAGCTTCGCCCGAACCTGAGCGGTCCCGACTCCCCCGGAGGACCTCGATGGCGGGTTACCTCTACCGATGCACCGCGTGCGGCCCCTGGGAGGTCCGGCGTCCCATCGGCACGGCGGAGAGCACGAGCCGGTGCCCCGCGTGCGGGGCCAACGGGCGACGGGTCTACACCGCGCCGCTGCTGGCCCGCACCCCCGCCCCCGTGGCCGCCGCGCGGCTGCGCGAGGAGACCAGCCGCGACGAGCCCGCCGTGACGACGGCGGTGCCGCCCGCGGCGCGCCGTCCCGCCCCGCGCGACCCCCGGTGGAGCGCACTGCCCCGCCCCTGAGCACCGGTCGGCGCCCCGGGGCCCGGGCGCCGCCCACCCGCCGGCTCCCGGCCGGAGCCGCCACCGACGGCCCGCACCCGCGGGCTTGCTCCTCCCGTCAACGCAGATCGGAGAGTGGGGGACATGCCAGACGTCGTCTTCACCGTCGACCAGGCCAAGTCCATGCGGGACCAGGCGGTACCCGGCCACAACCGGTGGCACCCGGACGTGCCCGTCGCCACGATGGTGCGACCCGGGCAGAGCATCCGGGTCGAGTGCCGGGAGTGGACCGACGGCCAGATCGGCAACAACGACTCGGCCAACGACGTCCGCGACGTCGACCTGACCCACGCCCACATGCTCAGCGGCCCGATCGGCGTCGAGGGCGCCGAGCCCGGTGACCTGCTCGTCGTCGACATCCTCGACCTCGGCCCGGTGCAGGCGCCGCAGGAGTTCGGCGACGCCCCCGGCCAGGGCTGGGGCTACACCGGCATCTTCGCCAAGGTCAACGGCGGTGGCTTCCTGACCGACTACTTCCCGGACGCCTACAAGGCGATCTGGGACTTCCAGGGCCAGGTGGCGACCTCCCGGCACATACCGGGCGTCCGCTACACCGGCCTGACCCACCCCGGGCTGTTCGGCACCGCACCGTCGGCCGAACTGCTGGCCCGGTGGAACGAGCGGGAGCGGGCGCTGATCGCGACCGACCCCGACCGGACGCCGCCTCTCGCACTGCCGCCGCTGGAGCAGAACACCCTCGGCGGCCAGGCCACCGGCAGTGCCCTCGACGGCATCGCCCGGGACGGCGCGCGCACCGTGCCGGCCCGCGAGAACGGCGGCAACCACGACATCAAGAACTTCTCCCGCGGCTCGCGGGTCTTCTACCCGGTGCACGTCAAGGACGCGAAGCTCTCCGGCGGCGACCTGCACTTCAGCCAGGGCGACGGCGAGATCACCTTCTGCGGCGCCATCGAGATGGGCGGCTTCATCGACTTCCACATCGACCTGATCAAGGGCGGTATGGAGACCTACGGCGTGACCACCAACCCGGTGTTCATGCCCGGCAACGTCGAGCCGCGCTACTCGGAGTTCCTGACGTTCATCGGGATCTCGGTCGACCACGAGAGCAACACGAACAAGTACCTGGACGCGACGCTGGCCTACAAGCGGGCGTGCCTCAACGCCGTCCGGTACCTGGAGAAGTTCGGCTACTCCGGAGAGCAGGCCTACCTGCTGCTGGGCTCGGCGCCGATCGAGGGCCGGGTCAGCGGCATCGTCGACATCCCGAACGCCTGCTGCTCGCTCTACCTGCCGACGGCGATCTTCGACTTCGACGTCAAGCCGTCGGCGTCGGGGCCGGTCCGTGCCGACCGGGGGCAGTGCGCCGTGACGTCATGACCGCGGGACGGCCACCGACCCGCACCGGGTGACCGTGACCCGGGCCGGGCGCCGTGCTCAGGCGGCGTCCGGTTCGGGGATCGGCCCCCGGAGGAGCCGGATGGTGGGCCGGGCGGTCACGACGACCGGCCCACCGCAGTTCCAGCAGGTCGGGTCGGCATCGCCGCCCTCCTGCACGTCCTGGCCGCCCACCTCGCAGGGCGTGCACGTCCAGACGACCTCGACCCGGTGCTCCACGGATCACTCCTGTTCTGCCCGTCCGCGGCCACCGGCTGTTCGAAGGCCCGGCGGGGTATACCCCCGCGTGCCGTTCCCGAACCCGGGGCGGGCATCACCCACCGTGACGGGAGAGGCCGGCCGTGACCGACGACCCACCGCCGATCGAGCGGCACGAGGCGGCCGACCGCTTCGGCAAGGCGGCACTGCGGGCGGCGCACCGGCTCACCGAGGCGCTGGACACCGAGGGCAGGGACGACGACGAGGACGGCGTGCCCGAGCCGGTCGTCGTCCGGCGCAACGGACCGCACCGCTCGCTCGACGGGCTCGCCGCGCTCCTCGACGAGGCGCTCGCCGAACCCGACGAGGGCGGCCCGGACGCCGCCGGGCGGGGTGAGCACGAGCCCCGTTGACGCCGCCGGTGACCGGCGCGATCGTTGTCCGGCCATCGATCGGACCGGCGCCCGGCGGGACCCCGGCGCCCCGATCCGCGGGAGGTCGACGATGACTCCGCGCCTGCACCCGACGCAGGCGACCCTGGCACCGGTCGCCGTCCCGGGGCGCGCCGGCGCCTGACGCCCGCGCGCCCGCTCTCCTGACTGCCGCGAGGAGTGGCCGCTCCGGCCGCCCGCCGGCGGCGCGCTGCGTCGTCGGCATCCGTCACGGGGGACATCCGCACCGTTGCGGGACCCGAGGAGATGAGTGCACATGGGAGCTGTCGGACTGCTGTACGTCGGAGCCGTCCTGATCGTCAACGGCCTGATGCTGCTGGGGAGGGTGGACCCGCGCGCGGCAGCGCCGCTGAACCTGTTCGTGGGGGCGCTGCAGGTGTTCACCCCCACGTACCTGATCGTCACCTCGGGCGGGGACCTCACCGCGATCCTGTCCGCCGGGGGCATCTACCTGTTCGGGTTCACCTACCTCTACGTCGGGATCAACCTGCTGGGGAACCTCGACGGCACGGGGCTGGGCTGGTTCTCGGCGTTCGTGGCCGTGTGCGCGGTGGTGTACGCGGGCCTGAACTTCTTCTACTTCGTGCCGCGGGACCCCGGGTTCGGCGTCATCTGGCTCTACTGGGCCGTGCTGTGGGCGCTGTTCTTCCTCGTCCTGGGGCTCAAGCGGGAGGAGTTCACCCGGTACACCGGGGCGATCGCCGTCGTCGCCGGCACGCTGACCACGGCGCTCCCGGCGTTCTTGATCCTGACCGGCTCGTGGGCGCAGTACAGCGGCGTGTGGGCGGTCATCCTCGCCATCGTCCTGGCGCTGAGCCTCGTGCTGCCGTACCCGCGCCTGCGTGGGCGCCCCGAGCCGGCCGTCCCGCCGTCGGCGCCGGTCCCGCAGGGCGCGCCCGAGGCGCCCGAGGGCGTGCCGGTGGCCCGGCACTCCACCGAGCGCGGCGGGGTCGGCAGCCCCGCGTCGGGTCCGTCCGGGCGGACGGGCGCCCCGCCCGCCTGACCGCGAGAGCCGCGTCGGGCCCCCTCCGCAGCCGCGGAGGGGGCCCGAACGGTGGAGGGCGGTGTCAGGCGCCGCGGAGCAGCTCCTCGAAGGAGGGCACGTCGTCGAACGGGTGGGCGGGACGCCGAGCGGCCGCCGGCCGACCGGCGACCAGGTCGGCGAGCTCGCCGGCAGCGCGGTCGATCCGGACGGCCAGCGCCTGGTCGACGCCGCCGGCACCGGCCCAGTCCTCGGACGCGGCGAACACCCCGGTGGGGACGGTGATGGCCCGCAGGTACGCGAACAGCGGGCGCATCGCGTGCTCGAGCACCAGCGAGTGGCGGGCGGTGCCCGCGGTGGCGCCGAGCAGGACGGGCTTGCCGGTGAGCGCGTCCTTGTCCAGCACGTCGAAGAACGTCTTGAACAGGCCGCTGTAGGAGGCGGAGAACACCGGGGTCACCGCGATGAGCCCGTCGGCGCCGGCGACGGTGTCGGCCGCCGCCTGAAGCGCGGTGTTGGCGAACCCGGTGACCAGGTTGTCCGCCAGGTCGCGGGCGTGCTCGCGCAGCTCGACGACCTCCACGGTGGCCTCGTCGCCCCGCTCGCGCAGGGCGGCGACGGTGGCCGCGGTGAGCCGGTCGGCCAGCAGCCGGGTGGACGACGGCGTCGACAGGCCCGCGCTGACGACGGCCAGGGTGCGGGTGGTCACCGGGTGGTCACCTCCTCGGCGGTGCGCCCGGTGACGTCGTCCCCGGCGGCGTACACGGTGCTGTCCTGAGCGCCCCGGGCGGCGACCAGCGAGGCGTGCGTGGGGGCGTCGGGCACGTGCGCCGGCTTGAGCGCAGCGAACTCGCGGCGGAGCACCGGCACGACCTCCTCGCCGAGGATGTCCAGCTGCTCGAGCACGGTCTTCAGCGGCAGGCCGGCGTGGTCGACCAGGAACAGCTGCCGCTGGTAGTCGCCGACGTAGTCCCGGAAGCCGAGGGTGCGCTCGATGACCTGCTGCGGGCTGCCCACGGTCAGCGGCGTCTCCCGGGAGAAGTCCTCCAGCGAGGGGCCGTGGCCGTAGACGGGCGCGTTGTCGAAGTACGGCCGGAACTCGTTCACGGCGTCCTGGCTGTTCTTCCGCATGAACACCTGCCCGCCCAGGCCCACGATCGCCTGGTCGGCGGCGCCGTGGCCGTGGTGCTCGAAGCGGCGGCGGTAGAACTCGACCATCCGCTGGGTGTGCTCCTTCGGCCAGAAGATGTGGTTGTGGAAGAAGCCGTCGCCGTAGTAAGCGGCCTGCTCGGCGATCTGCGGGGAGCGGATCGAGCCGTGCCAGACGAACGGCGGGACGCCGTCCAGCGGCCGCGGGGTGGAGGTGAAGCCCTGCAGCGGGGTGCGGAACTGACCGGACCAGTCGACGACGTCCTCGTCCCACAGCCGGCGCAGCAGCGCGTAGTTCTCCACCGCCAGCGGGATGCCGTTGCGGATGTCCTGCCCGAACCACGGGTAGACCGGGCCGGTGTTGCCGCGGCCCATCATGAGGTCGACGCGGCCGTCGGCGAGGTGCTGCAGCATCGCGTAGTCCTCGGCGATCTTCACCGGGTCGTTGGTGGTGATCAGCGTGGTCGCCGTCGACAGCTGCAGGGTGCTCGTCCGCGCGGCGACGTGCGCCAGCGTCGTGGTGGGGGAGGACGAGAAGAACGGCGGGTTGTGGTGCTCGCCGAGGGCGAACACGTCGAGCCCGACCTCCTCGGCCTTCTGCGCGATCCGGAGGACCGCCTTGATCCGCTCACCCTCGGTGGGCGTGCGCCCGGTCGTGGGGTCGGTCGTGATGTCGCTGACCGAGAAGATCCCGAACTGCATCTCGTGCTCCAGGTGATTGAGAGCGCAACTACTGCTGGGTGCAACAGTGCCACGGCCTGGCTATTCCGCCGCGGGCAACACCCGCGCGCGAGGTACCTCACGCAACGGATGTGACCGCTGGGATTGTCACGGGACGGTAACGGCCCCTACGGTGGCTGACGTCCGGTCGGTCGAGTCTCCCATCCCGGGAGCCTGGCTGGACGCCGCCGAGTCGTGTCCGCACCGCTGCGGGCGCGAGCCGGGGACCCACCGCAGTACTGGGGTGAGTCCTGCCCGCCGAGCCTCGCTCGGAGGACAGGTAGGGCACCTTCCCGCCCGAACCCGTCAGCTAACTCGGTAGGCGGCCACGGAAGGAACGGAGAGCACTCGCTTGCCTCACCCACGGGCCCTCGAGGCCCGCAGGGTCACCCGGCCGCGCGCCCCTCGCGCTTCCTCCTCGGCCCGCTGACCCCGCCAGCCCGCGACCGCCGGCGCCCGCGCGTCCCTCGCTGACCGCGCCCGGCACCCCCACCGACCACAGCACCGGGCTGTCCTCGCTCAGGCGAGGACCGGTCCCGCGCGCGCCCTCACGCCCCCGGAGCACCACACCCGATGTCCCGCCGCACGTCGCACGACCTCCGCCCGGCCGACGCCGACACCGTCCGCACCGAGCCGGCCACCCTGGAGCTCGCCGCCGCCGAGCCCGCCACCGCCGAACTCCCCGCCGAGCTCGCCACCGAGCCCACCGCCCGCCGCCGGCTGCGGCTGCCGACCCGGGGTCGCCGTCCGGCGATCCTGCTGGCCACCGCCGCTGCCGGTGCCGTCGCGGTCAGCGTGCTGACCACCGGTCAGCCGGCCGCCGAGGCCGACGCCGCGACGGTGAGCGCGTCCACGAGCGTCGCCGAGCAGCTGGGCCTCACCGGCTCCTCCGCCGCGGCGCCGTCGGACGACCTCGCCCCGCTCGAGGAGCTCACCGCGTCGCGCAGCGAGCGCGAGGCCGCCCAGGCGAGCGCCGCCCAGGCGCAGGCCGCGGCGGACCAGGCCGAGCTCGACCGCCAGGCCGCCGAGAAGGCCGCCGCCGAGAAGGCCGCCGCCGAGAAGGCTGCGGCCGAGCAGGCCGCCCGCGAGGCCGCCGAGCGCCAGGCGGCTGAGCAGGCCGCGCAGGCCGCACAGGCCGCCGCCCCCGCCCCCGCCCGCGCCGCGGCCGCCCCGGCCGGCGGCGGGTCGTTCAAGGACTACGCGATGAGCAAGGTCGGCAGCGCCGACCAGTTCTCCTGCCTCGAGAAGCTGTGGGGCAAGGAGAGCGGCTGGAACCCCAACGCGCAGAACCCCTCCAGCACCGCCTACGGCATCCCGCAGTTCCTCGACTCGACCTGGGCCGGCACCGGGATCGCCAAGACCTCCGACGGCTACCGCCAGATCGACGCCGGGCTGATCTACATCGACAAGCGCTACGGCTCGCCGTGCGGCGCCTGGGCGCACTCGCAGTCCACCGGCTGGTACTGAGCCGGCACCCCGTCCCGGGTCCGGGACGGGCAACAGCAGGAGCGTCGTCCGCGACGCGCACCGAGAGCCGCACGCCTCCCAGGGGGAGGGGTGCGGCTCTCGGCGTCCGGGGGCTGGGGCACCCTGGTGTCCGGCTCCCGTCGGCGACGGGACGGTCGCGAGCGAGACACCGTCGGTGGGTCCACCGACGCCGACACCAGGGAGACGCAGCGTGGGCCGGCGTTCCGTCGAGCAGGCTCCCGGGCCCGGGGACGCCGCCCGGCCACCCGGGCGGGCGCCTCGTGAGCTGCCGGCCGCGTGGGACCGGCCGATCTCGACCGGCAACCTGCTGGCCGACTGCGAGCGGTGGTGCCGCGACCACCTGCCCCGCCGGGAGCCGCGATCGCCGGACGCGACGCGGGTGGTGGACTCCCAGGCGTGAGACTCGTCCCGTCCCGGTTCGTCCGCGCCCACACCCAGGTCCGGCGACCGACCTGCGTCCCGGAGGTCCGGCTGCACGTGGCCGACGACGTCGTCGCCCTGTGGGAGGCGATGGAGGCCGACGGCGGCGCCGGTGAGGCCCCGCCGTTCTGGGCCGCGGCCTGGCCGGGCGGGCAGGCCCTGGCACGGTTCGTGCTCGACCGGCCGGCAGTGGTGGCCGGGCGTGCGGTGCTCGACCTGGGCTCGGGCAGCGGGCTGGTCGCCATCGCCGCCCGGCTGGCCGGCGCCCGCTCGGTGCTGGCCAGCGACGTCGACCCGTTCAGCCGGACGGCGATCGGCGTCAACGCCGGGCTCAACGGCGTCCCGGGGGTCAGCGTGACCGGCGACGTGCTCGGCCGCGACCTCCGCGGCATCGACGTCGTCCTGGCCGGGGACGTCTGCTACGACCGCGGTATGACCGAGCGGGTGCTGCCCTTCCTCGACCGCGCCCGCGCCCGCGGGGTCGAGGTCCACGTGGGCGACCCGGGCCGGCCGTACCTGCCGCACGACCGGCTGGTCGCCGAGGCGGTGTACGAGATCCCCGAGACGGAGGGCCCCGGTCTGCGGCGGACGACGGTCTGGCGCCTGCCGTGACCCCGCGTCGCGGATAGGGTCGCCCGCGTGACCGCCGAGACCGCCGCCGAGCACGTCGACGTCCTGATCGTGGGGGCGGGCCTCTCCGGCATCGGCGCCGCGTGCCACCTGCAGCGCGAGTGCGCCGACCGCAGCTACGCCGTCCTCGAGGCGCGGGAGGGCGTCGGCGGGACGTGGGACCTGTTCCGCTACCCCGGCGTCCGGTCGGACTCCGACATGTTCACCCTCGGCTACTCGTTCAAGCCCTGGACCTCGGCGCGGGCGATCGCCGACGGCCCGTCGATCCGCGCCTACGTCCAGGAGACCGCCCGCGAGCACGGGGTAGACCGGCACATCCGGTTCGGCACCCGGGTGGTCTCCGCCGAGTGGTCGACCGACGAGGCCCGCTGGACGGTCACCGCCGAGCGCACCGGCACCGGGGAGCCGGTGCGGCTGACCTGCTCGTGGCTGTCGGTCTGCTCGGGGTACTACCGCTACGACGAGGGGTACCGGCCGCGGTTCCCCGGCGAGGAGCGGTTCCGCGGCCCGATCGTGCACCCGCAGCACTGGCCCGAGGACCTCGAGTACGCCGGCAAGCGGGTGGTCGTCATCGGCAGTGGGGCCACCGCGGTCACCCTGGTGCCCAGCCTCGCCGAGACCGCCGCGCACGTGACCATGCTCCAGCGCACGCCCAGCTACGTGATCTCCCTGCCCGGCCGCGACGCGCTCGCCGATGCGCTGCGCCGCTGGCTCCCGGCCCGCGCCGTCTACCCCGTGGTCCGGTGGAAGAACGTGCTGACCTCCACGGCGTCCTACCAGTTCAGCCGCCGACGGCCGGCCGCCATGCGGCGGTTCATCCAGCGGCTGGCCGGCAAGCAGCTGCCACCGGGCTTCGACGTCGACACCCACTTCGGCCCGCCGTACGACCCGTGGGACCAGCGGCTGTGCCTGGTCCCCGACGGCGACCTGTTCCGGGCCGTCCGCGAGGGCCGGGCGTCGATCGTCACCGACCGGATCGCCGGCTTCACCGGGACCGGGATCGCCCTGGAGTCCGGCGCGGAGCTGCCGGCCGACCTCGTCGTCACGGCCACCGGGCTGAACCTGCTGCCCATCGGCGGGATGACCCTCACCGTCGACGGCGAGCCGGTCGAGCTCTCCGAGCGGGTCTCCTACAAGGGGATGATGATCTCCGGCGTCCCGAACCTCTCGATGACGATCGGCTACACCAACGCCTCCTGGACGCTGAAGGCCGACCTCGTCGCCCGCTACGTGTGCCGGCTGCTGCAGCACATGGCGGCGAGGGGGTACGCGACCTGCACGCCGGTCGCGCCGCCCGGCGGCGGCACCGAGCCGTTCATCGGGCTGGACTCCGGCTACGTCCGGCGCAGCCTCGCCGCCCTGCCCCGGCAGGGCTCCCGGGCGCCGTGGCGGCTGCACCAGAACTACGTCCGCGACGTGTGGCTCCTGCGGCGCGGCCCGCTGGAGGACGAGGGCGTCCGCTTCGCCCCCCGGCGGCCGGCCCGCGCGGCCGAGGAGGTCGCCGCGTGAGGCTCGCGCCCTACCGCTTCGCCGGCGGGACGGCGGTCGTCACCGGCGCTGCCGGCGGCATCGGCGCGGCGCTCGCGCAGGGGCTGGCGCGGCGGGGCAGCTCGCTGGTGCTGCTCGACCGCGACGCCGAGGGGCTGGCGGCGGTCGCGGCGGGGATCCGGGCGGCCCACCCCGCGCTCGCCGTCACCACGTACGTTGCCGACCTCGCCGACGCCGTGGACACCTCCCGGGTCGCGGGCGCCGTCGCCGCGGCGCACCCGGAGGTCACCCTGCTGGTCAACAACGCCGGGGTGGCCCTCGCCGGGCGCTTCGACCAGGTGACCCTCGAGGAGTTCGACTGGGTGCAGGAGGTGAACTTCCGGGCCGTCGTCCGGCTGACCGCCGCCCTGCTGCCGACGCTGAAGGCCCATCCCGGCTCGCACCTGGTGAACGTGTCCAGCCTGTTCGGGCTGATCGCCCCGGCCGGGCAGGCGGCCTACGCGGCCAGCAAGTTCGCCGTCCGCGGGTTCACCGAGGCGCTGCGCTCGGAGCTGGCCGAGGACGGCGTCGGTGTCACGTGCGTGCACCCCGGCGGCATCCGTACCCGGATCGCCGAGGACGCCCGCCTGGGCTCGGGCGTGCCGGCCGAGGAGGGGGAGCGGGGCAAGCGCGAGTTCGCGCGGCTGCTCACCATGGACCCGGCGAAGGCCGCCGAGGTCGTCCTCACCGCGGTGGAGCGGCGGCGGCCCCGGCAGCTGGTCGGCTGGAGCGCCGTCGTCCCCGACCTGCTGGCCCGGCTCACCCCCGGTTCCTACGGCCGGGTCCTGGCCGGGCTCACCGCCCTGACGGCCCGCCGCCGCTGACGGGTAGGGAGCGCACGTGGCGGTGCACGTCGGGACGTCGGGCTGGAGCTACGACCACTGGGACGGCGTCCTCTACCCGCCGGGCACCCCGCCGCGTGACCGGCTGGCGCACTACGTGCGGCGCTTCGGCACCGTCGAGCTCAACGCCAGCTTCTACCGCTGGCCCCGGACGGCGACCTTCGCGGGCTGGCGCCGCCGGCTCCCGCCGGGCTTCCAGCTGTCGGTGAAGGCGCCCCGCGGGCTGACCCACGCCAAGCGCCTGTACGCGCCGGAGACCTGGATCGGCCGGATGACCGCGTGCTGGCACGAGCTCGGCGACAAGCGCGCGGTGCTGCTGGTGCAGCTGGCGCCGACCCAGGAGCGCGACGACCGGCGGCTGGACTTCTTCCTCTCCCTGCTCCCGGACTGGATGCGGGTCGCCGTGGAGTTCCGCCACCCCAGCTGGCACGACGAGGGCGTGTTCGCGCTGCTCGAGCGGCACGGGGCGGCGTACTGCGTGATGAGCGGCGCGGGCCTGCCGTGCGTGCTGCGGGCGACCGCGCCGTTCGTGTACCTCCGGATGCACGGGCCGGACGCCGCGCACCTCTACGCGGGCTCCTATCCCGACGCCGACCTGCGCTGGTGGGCCGACCGGGTGGGGGAGTGGACCGCCTCCGGCCGGGACGTCTACGCGTACTTCAACAACGACGGGTACGGCCACGCCGTCCGCAACGCCGAGACGCTGCGGGCCCTGGTCGGCGGCTGACCGCGCGGCTCACCCGTCGCGGGCCACGTCGTTCCACAGGTCGAGGAGCTCGTCGATCCGCGCCCGGCAGCGGTCGATGCGGGCCGCCGACTCCGGGGTGGGGGTCCTGCGCTCCACGGCGCGGGCCTCGGCCAGGTCGACGCAGGCCTGGCGGAGGTCGACGACGACCGCCTCGTGCGGACTCTCGTTGACCACGACCATGGCTGCCTCCTGACGGTGCGGCGGTGGACTCCCGGGGTCGGCGGGGCTCTGCCCCTCCAGGGTGGCCCTCCCGCGGCCCCGCTGCCAGTGTCCGGTGCGCGTGGCGGCCACGAGCCGCGCCGAGCCCCTCCCCGCCGCCCGGACGGCGGTCACGCGGAGCGCGGTCCCGCGCTCTCGACGACCTGGAACGACCACAGCTGGGAGTGGCTGGCCACCGGTGCCCGGGACTCGCCACCGTGGTGGGCGCGGTCGAAGTCCTGGCTGTCGTGCCACGCCCGGAAGGCCTCCTCGCTCTCCCAGCGGGTGTAGACCAGGTACAGGTCGTCGCCCTCCTGCGGGCGGAGCAGCTCGAACCGCTCGAAGCCGGGAGTCCCCTCGACGGCGCCCGCGCGGTTCCGGAACCGCTCCTCGAAGCCCGCCCGCCGGTCCGCGGGCACCGTGATCGCGTTGACCTTGACGACGCTCATGCCCCTCACCCTCCCGCACGCGCCGGGGGCGGCGCTGCCCCTCGGTCGCCGGCCGAGGGCCCGATCCGGTGCCTGCCGGTGCGGTCCGGCCGGGCGGGATCGCGGCCGGACCGGTCCCCGCCCGGCCCGGCGGCCCGCCGGCGGCGCGCCGCCCGGACGGCGAGCAGCCCGTAACCCACCAGGTTGGGCAGCAGCACCACCAGGGGCAGCGCGACCTGCACCGCCGGGCTGCCGACGTCCAGGCCGACGGGGGCGAGGACGTGGTGGCCGAGGAACCCACCGGTGTAGGGCGCCAGCCCGGCCCGCGCCCGCAGCGCCAGCTCCAGCTCGGTCAGCGGGCACGGCGCCCCCGCCAGGTACACCGCGACGACGGCGGCGGCCACCGGCGCGTGCAGGAGCAGCAGCCGCGGCCACCGGAGGGCGAGCAGCGCGCCGCTCAGCACGAGGACGACGACGGCCGCGTGCACGACGGCGACAGCGGTGGCACCGACCACGGCACCAGCGTGGCACGGGTGGGAGCGCGGGAGCCACGCCGGCGGCGGCAGACTGGGGCGGCCGGCCGACGAGGTGCCGGGACGTCGCGAGGAGGACCGCATGAGCGAGCAGCCGGACGGCAGCCGGGACGCCGGCTCCGGCAACCGGGTGAGCCGGTCGGTCGAGGAGTTCGTCAGCCAGCTGCGCGCGTTCACCGACCGCGCCCGGGGGCTGGCCGCGGGCGCCGTCCCCTTCTCGCTGCCACGGCTGCCCTCCCCGCCGGGCGCCCTCTCGGCGGCCCAGCTGCAGGCGATCGACAAGGCGGTGCGGGGTCAGCGTCAGCAGATCCAGGCGATGACGGCCCAGCTGCAGGCCTTCGACGAGCAGCTGGCCGTCTTCGAGCGGATCCTCGACCCCCTCGTCGAGTGGAGCGCCACCTGGGCCCGGCTCGAGGAGTCGGTGGCCGACCTCGTGCGCCGCCAGCCGCCCGAGGACCGCTCGGCCGGGGAGGCCTGACCGCCGGTCAGCGCTGGTCGCGGCGCAGCGGGTGGTCGGGCGGGACCTCGACGAGCACGATCCGGACGCCGTCGGGGTCGGCCACCTCCGCCTCCACCAGGCCCCACGGCTCGGTCCGCGCCTCGCGCAGCACCGGGACGCCGGCCGCGCGCAGCCGCTCGACCTCGCCGGCGGCGTCGCGGACCTGCAGCCACAGGGCCAGGCCGCGCGGCGCCCCGTCGCCGCGGCCGGACACCTCGAGCAGGCCGTTGCCGAGGAAGAACACCTGGGCGGGGTCGTCGCGCGGCCCGAACTCCCGGTACACCGCGAGCCCGAGGACGTCGCGGTAGAAGGCCCGGGAGCGGGCGAGATCGCTCGGCCGCAGCAGGATCCGGCTGCTCAGCACGTCCACCCCGGCATCATCGGGGCGGACGGCTCCCGGCGACAGCAGGAGGACCCCATGGCCCAGCGCTACGAGTACAAGGTCGTCGAGCTCCGGGAGGGGCTCCTCGGCGGCAAGATGTCGGGTGACAAGCTGGAGAAGGTGCTCAACGAGCACGCCCGGGAGGGCTGGCAGCTCCGGGCCGTCACGGCGGTCGAGGTGAAGGGCCGCGTCGGCCCCGGGGGTGTCGAGGGCGTGCTGGTCACCCTGGAGCGCCCCATCGGCTGACCCCGCGGAGGACTCCCGTGCCCGACCTCGTCGACAGCCGGGCACGGCTGCGCGCCGACTGTGCCCGCTGCGCCGGCCTGTGCTGCGTGGCGCCCGCGTTCGCCGCGTCGGCGGACTTCGCGATCGACAAACCCGCCGGCCGGGCGTGCCCGAACCTGCTGGCCGACTCCCGCTGCGGGATCCACGCCGACCTGCGCGAGCGCGGGTTCCCCGGGTGCACGGTGTTCGACTGCTTCGGAGCCGGCCAGCAGACCGTGCAGGTGACCTTCGGCGGCCGCGACTGGCGCGGGCACCCCGAGCTCGCCACCGAGGTGTTCGCCGCGTTCGGCGTGCAGCGCCAGCTGCACGAGCTGCTCTGGTACCTCACCGAGGCCCTCGCACTGGCGGCCGCGGCACCGCTGCGCCGCGAGATGTCCGCAACCCGCGACCGGACCGAGCGGCTCACCGCGGCGGACCCCGACGAGCTGGCCGCCGTCGACACCGCCGCCCTGCGCCAGGAGGCCGGGGCGCTGCTCACGTCGGTCAGCGAGCTGGCGCGGGCGGGCACCCGCCGCCGGGCGCGGGACCGCCGCAACGCCGACCTCGTGGGCGCCGACCTGCGGAGGGCCGACCTGCGCGGGGCGAGCCTACGGGGCGCCTACCTCATCGGCGCGGACCTCCGCGGCGCCGACCTGCGGGACACCGACCTGCTCGGCGCCGACCTGCGCGGCGCGGACCTGCGGGGCGCAGACCTCACCGGCGCGCTGTTCCTCACCCGCCCGCAGGTGGCCGCGGCCCGCGGGGACGCCGCCACGACCCTCCCCGCCGGCCTGGAGCACCCGGCGCACTGGGCATGAGCGAGGACGCCGCCCGCTGGCTGGCCCGCCACCGCGGCGGGGCGGCGCCGGCCGACGTCCTCGCCTTCTTCGACCGGCTGCCGCCGGTGGACCCGGCCGGCCTGCTCGGCCGCTGGCGGGGTGCCGAGCTGCCCACCGGGTCCCGGCTCGACGGGCTGCTGGCCGCGCACAGCTGGTACGGCAAGGAGCTCGTCGACGCCGAGACCGTCCACCCGCTGCTGTTCGCCGGTCCAGACGGCGTCCCGCGGCCGGTCGAGCCGGCACTGGCGCCGCTGGGGCTGCTGCTGCGGTGCCCGGGCCTGGCCCGCAGCCGCGCCGCGCGGGCCGCGTTCGCCGCCGTCCGGCCGCTGCTGCGCACCGACCGGCCCGCCGCCCGGCTGCGGGTCGTCACCCACCGCGGCGTGGCCACCGGCGCGCTCCTCTACGACCGGCTGCCGATCGTCGACGTGTTCCGGGAGGTCACGCCCGACCTGCTGCTCGGGCTGATGGACCTGCGCGGCCTGCCCGAACCGTTCGCCTTCCTCCTGGAACGCGAACGCTGAGTCCTCAGGGCTGCGGCGGGGCCTCGTCGGCCTCGCCGGGGCGTCCCCTGCGGCGCAGCAGACCGCTGACCGTGCCGAGCCGGGTGGTGGCCTGGCGCAGGGTGTGCACCAGCGGCAGCAGGTCCTCCGAGATGCGCCGGAGGGTCTCGGGGACGGTGTCGATGGCCGGGTCGTCGAGCACCTTGCCGACCCGCTCCAGCCCCGGCCGCAGCGACCGGACCGGCTCCTCCAGCTCCTCGACGAGGGTCTCCAGCCGCTCGGCGGTGCGCTGCGCGGAGGAGATCGTCTCGGTGGCGACGGCGGTCGCGGCGATGAGGTCCCGGACGGCGGTGTTGAGGTCGGTCATCGTCCGCGGCAGCTGCGCCAGCGCCTCGGTCTGGGCCTGCAACTGGGCGATGAGCTCGGACAGTCCGGGGATGCGGGGCATGCCCAGGCCACGGAAGGGGTCCACGCCGCAACGGTCGGGGACGCGGCGGCCCGCCGCAACGTCAGCGCCAGGTGGTGACGCGGACCGTCGTCCCTCCCGGCGTGCTGCGGACCTGCACCAGGTCGCAGAGCTGGTGCACGAGGTAGACGCCGCGGCCGCCGATCCGCGCGGCGTCGGGCAGCCGCCGGCCGACCAGCGGGTCGGTCAGCCGGCCGGCGTCGGAGAACTCCACGTGGGCGGCGTCGGGCTCGCTCCACATCGCCAGGGTCCCGCTGCCCCCGCCGTGCCGGACGCTGTTGGTGGCCAGCTCCGAGGCGGCCAGGGCCAGCGCCTCCACCCGCTCGTCGGGCAGCGCGCAGGAGCGGGCCCACGTGGCGACCGTGCGCCGGACGGCCGGCAGGTCCGCCGCGCGGAACTCGCCGCGCAGCACGACGTCGGCCGGCGGCGGCAGCGGCGCGGCCATGAGTTCGGCCGCGGTCAACCGGGGACGGCCGGTGGGCTCGGGGCCGTCCGGCCCGGACCGGTACGGGTGTGTGCTCTGCGCCCGGGCGCACACCGCCGGTGGGAGACCCCCGGCGTCGTAGGGACACAGCAGCCGCCAGGCCGGCCCGGCGCCGAAGGCCTCGTCGAGCAGCACCTCGTGCAGCTCGCACTCGGCGAGCTCGGCGGGCCGGCGGGCCCGGTGCGCCGGCTCGCCGACCCCGCGCAGCACGCGGCCCTCGCGGTTCGCGCGGTCGAGGGCGCCGGCCCAGACGCCGATGATCCGGCCCGGGTTGGCGCCGACCTCGGTCATGTCGAGCAGCTGCACCGCGGCCGCGTCGGACCCCAGGGCGTCGCGCAGCAGCTCCAGCCGGGGGCGCGGCTCGACGACCACGACGGTCTCGTGACGCTCGAGCCCCTCGCGCACGAACCCGAGGACGCCGTCGAGGAAGCCCTCGTCGCCGGAGTAGGTGACGGTCTCGTGCAGGAATCCCGCGGGTGCGTTCACGCGCTCCCTCGCTGGAGCCCGACCGGGGCCACCGCGTCGTACCCGAGCAGCCGCCACACCCGGGCGAACAGCGGCGAGGCGCCGACCAGCGCGACGCCCCGCCCGCGGTGGAGACGGTCCTGGGCCCACGTGGCGATCGCCCGGCAGCCGGCCGCGTCGGCGAACTGCAGCCCGGCGAGGTCGAGCGTGACGGAGTCGGCGGCATCGGCGGGGGAGGTGGCCAGGACCCGGCGCAGGCGGTCGGCGCCGAAGGCGTCCACGCAGCCGGTCAGCACCACCCGGCCGTCGTCGACGAAGACGGAGAAGGGCGCGACGTCGTCGGGCAGCGCCCCGTCGGGGACGTGCAGCTGCGGGTGCACGGTGGCGACCGCGGTGAGCGCGTCGGCGTCCAGCGCGTCGCGGCGGTAGGCGCACAGTGCGGACATGCCGACGCCCGTGGCCATGAAGTCGTCGGCCAGGTGCTCCCACCGGGCCAGCTCGTCCCGGGTCCGGGGGTCGGCGGCCAGCGCGGTGAGCTCGGCGACGACCCGCAGGCCGGAGCAGCCCTCCTCCACCGCCCGCCGGGTGGCCGTCTCGTAGAAGGCCAGCTGCTGCTCGGGGACGAACCCGCCGTCGGGGGTGTAGGCGTCGGTCAGGGCCAGCAGGGTCAGCCGGCCGTCGGCCAGGAGGTCGCCCAGCGGGCCGAGCGGGCCGGGGTCGTGGCGCAGCAGGGCGATGCCGTCGTGGTCACCGACGTAGAGCAGCCGCTCGCCCCGAGCGAGCCCGTCGGCCAGGAACCGCGCGGCGGCCCCGGCCAGGGAGTCGGCGTCGTCGTGGACCCAGCAGACGTGGTCGGCAGGCCCGGTGACGACCGGGTCGGTCATCGGTCCTGAGGCGCGCACGGGGCCACGTTAGGCCGTCACCGGCCCGGGGCGACAGTCCCGGTTCAGAGCGCGCGGAGGATGTCCTCGACCCGCTCCCGGGCGTCCCCGAACAGCATCCGGGTGTTCTCCCGGAAGAACAGCGGGTTCTGCACGCCGGCGTAGCCGGTGTTCATCGACCGCTTGAACACGACGACGTGCTCGGCCTCCCAGACGGCCAGGACCGGCATGCCGGCGATCGGGCTGCCCGGGTCCTCCAGCGCGGCCGGGTTGACCGTGTCGTTGGCCCCGATGACCAGGACGACGGAGGTCTCGGCGAAGTCGTCGTTGATCTCGTCCATCTCCAGGACGATGTCGTAGGGCACCTTGGCCTCGGCCAGCAGCACGTTCATGTGGCCGGGCAGGCGGCCGGCGACCGGGTGGATGCCGAAGCGGACCCGCACGCCCTTGTCGGTCAGCTTCCGGGTGAGCTCGGCGACCGGCCCCTGCGCGTGCGCGACCGCCATGCCGTAGCCGGGGGTGATGACCACCGAGTCGGCGGTGCGCAGCAGCTCGGCGGCGTCCTCGGCGGTGATCTCGGTGTGCTCGCCCTCGACGCCGGCGGCGGTGCTGCCCTCGTTGCCGAAGCCGCCGGCGATGACCGACAGGAACGACCGGTTCATCGCCCGGCACATGATGTATGAGAGGTAGGCGCCCGACGAGCCGACGAGGGCGCCGGTGATGATCAGCAGGTCGTTGTCGAGCAGGAAGCCCGACGCCGCGGCCGCCCAGCCCGAGTAGCTGTTGAGCATCGAGACGACGACCGGCATGTCGCCCCCGCCGATGGAGGCGACCAGGTGCCAGCCCAGCGCAAGGGCCAGGACGGTGACCACGGCGAGGACGCCGAGGCTCGGCGCGACGACGAAGGCGACGGTCAGCCCGGCGAAGGCGACCAGCGCGCCGAGGTTGAGCCAGTTGCGGCCCGGCAGCATGAGCGGGTTGCTCTTGATCCGGGCCGAGAGCTTGAGGAAGGCGACGATCGAGCCGGTGAGGGTGACCGCGCCGATGAAGACGCCGATGACCACCTCGGCGGAGTGGATGCCGAGCAGGTCGGCGGGCACCTCGGTCTGCTCGGCGCCGGCCTGCTCGACCGACAGGTAGCCGTTCCAGCCGACCAGCACCGCGGCCAGGCCGACGAAGCTGTGCAGCATCGCGATCAGCTCGGGCATGCCGGTCATCGCCACCCGGCGGGCCCGCCACAGGCCGATGACCGCGCCGATGACCATCGCGACGGCGATCGCGGCGATCGCGGCGGCCCCCACGCTGCGCGCGGCCAGCCCGATCGTGGCGGCCAGGGCGATCGCCATGCCGGCGATGCCGTAGGCGTTGCCCCGCTGGGCGGTCTCGTGCCGGGACAGCCCGGCCAGGCTGAGCACGAACAGCAGGCCGGCGACGATGTAGGCCGCGGCGGCGGCCGACAGCGCGGTCACGCCCGGCCCCGCGTGAACATGCCGAGCATGCGGCGGGTCACCGCGAAGCCGCCAAAGACGTTGATGCTGGCCACCAGGACCGCCACGAACGCCAGCACGCCGACCAGCGTGCTCGTGTGGCCGATCTGCAGCAGGGCGCCGACCAGGATGATCCCGGAGATGGCGTTGGTGACGCTCATCAGCGGCGTGTGCAGCGCGTGGTGCACGTTCCCGATGACGTAGAACCCGACCACCACCGCCAGCGCGAAGACCGTGAGGTTGCCGATCAGCTGGTTCGGCGAGAACGCCGTGACGAGGAAGAGCGCCACCGCCGACGCGGCGACCAGCACCGGCGCCCGCACGCGGGCGGCGCGGCCCCGCTCGACCGGCGCCGGGGCGGCCGGGGGCGGTGCCGGGGCCGGCGGGGGTGCCGCCGACACCTGCACCGGCGAGGGCGGCCACAGCACCTCGCCGCCCCGCACCACCGTCATCGCCCGCTGGACGACGTCGTCGAGGTCGAGGACCAGCTGCCCGTCCTTGCCCGGGGTCAGCAGCTTGACCAGGTTGACCAGGTTGGTGCCGTACAGCTGGGAGGACTGCCCGGGCAGCCGGCCGGGCAGGTCGGTGTAGCCGATGATCGTGACCCCGTTCGGGGTGACGACGACCTCGTCGGGCACCGAGCCCGCGACGTTGCCGCCCTGCGCGGCGGCCATGTCCACGACCACGCTGCCCGGCCGCATGCTCGCGACCATCTCCTCGGTGATCAGCCGCGGCGCGGGCCGGCCGGGGATGAGGGCGGTGGTGATGACGATGTCGACGTCGCGGACCTGCTCGGCGTACATCTCCGCGGCCCGGCGGTCGTAGTCGGCGGAGGTCACCCCCGCGTACCCGGTGCCGCCGCCCTGCTCCTCGTCGGCCGGCACGCCGACGTACTCGCCGCCCATCGAGGCGATCTGCTCGGCGACCTCCGGCCGGACGTCGGTGGCCCGCACGATCGCGCCCAGGCTGCTCGCCGTGCCGATCGCCGCCAGGCCGGCCACGCCCGCGCCGGCCACCAGCACCTTGGCCGGCGGGACCTTGCCCGCGGCGGTCACCTGCCCGGTGAAGAACCGGCCGAACGCGTGCGCCGCCTCGACCACCGCGCGGTAGCCGGCGATGTTGGCCATCGAGCTGAGCACGTCCAGCGACTGGGCGCGGGAGATGCGGGGGACGGCGTCCACCGCCAGCGCGGTGACCGGCCGGGCGGCGAGCATCGCGACCAGGTCGGGGTCGAGCGCGGGGGTCAGCTGGCTGACCAGCACCGCGCCGTCCCGCAGCAGGCCGAGCTCCACGGTCGTCGGCTTGGCGACGTGGAGGACGACGTCGGCGCCCCACGCCTCGGCCGCCGTCCCCACCAGCCGCGCACCCGCCTCGACGTAGGCCTCGTCGAGGAAGCTCGCCGCGCGCCCGGCGCCGGCCTCCACCACGACCTCGTAGCCGAGCCCGGTCAGCTGGCGCACGGTCGCCGGCGTCGCGGCCACCCGCGTCTCCCCGGGACGGCTCTCCCTCGGCACTCCGATCAGCACGAGCGACTCCTCCTGGCGGGTCGGCCCCGGCGGGGCGTCCGGTGCGAGGTCAGGCCGGGCCGCCGCGGTCGGCGAGCCTCCGGGGACGGCGTGGTGCAGCCGGGCTGATCATGCCGTCCCGGACCCCCGGGTCGCAGCGGATCCGCCGCGGGGCCGGCCGGTGACGGTCCGCAGCCGGGGACGGGCCGGTGGGCTCCCGCGGTCGGCGGACCCCACCCGGGAGGGTGAGCACCCTCCGCCGCCGGCTGGAGCCGCGGCCCCGGGCTGCCGTACTCATCGGTGAGCCGGGACCGCCGGCACGACGAACGGCAGCCGGGCCGGTGCCGGGACGAAGGGGTGAGCGTGTCAGCGACGACCGTGCCTGCCGAGCCGGTGGTGTCGCCGGAGATCGTCTCGTCGATCTTCTACGGCGCGGCCGTGAGCGACAGCCTCGCCCTCCTCGTGGCCGAGCTGGTGGGGGGCACCCCGCGGGTGACCTGGTGCAACGAGGGCGCCACGCAGCTGCTCGGCTACGGCCTGGCCGACCTGCGGTCGCTCCCGGTCGGCGCGCTGGTCCCCACCCTCCGCGGCGGGGAGATCAAGCTCCTGCTGCGCCGGGAGCGGGCCGCCCGCATGAACCTGCCGGTCCGCACCGCCAGCGGGGCGCTGGTCGACGCGGTCGTCGTCTGCACCCCCTCGCCGTCCGGCCGGATGTGGACCCTGCGCCTGGTGCCGGCGTCCAACGAGCAGGAACGCGCGCTGCGCGCCACCGCCGACGCCCACGAGCAGCGCTTCGCCACGCTCACCGAGCGCTCACCCATCCCGACCCTGCTCTCGGAGCAGGGCATGCGCCTCGCGCACGTCAACGACGCCTTCTGCAGCCTGGTCGGGCTGCAGGCCGAGCAGCTCCTGGGCACCGGCTGGATGGCCACCGTGCACCCGGAGGACCTCGACGCGGTGATCGAGCAGGTGGTCGCCGTCCTCGGCGGCGGGGACGGCGAGGCGCAGGCGCGGCTGGTGCGCGAGGACGGCACCGAGCGGACGACGGTCATCCGCTTCGCCCACCTGTTCACCCCCGGCGTGGGCGCGGGGTTCGTCGGCACGATCGAGGACATCACCGACCGGCTGGCCTTCGAGGCGCGGCTGGCGCACCAGGCCAACCACGACCCGCTGACCGGGCTGCCCAACCGGACGCTGCTGGCCGACCACGTGACCGCCCGGTTCACCCCCGGCGGCAGCGGGCTGGCGTGCCTGTTCCTCGACCTGGACAACTTCAAGGTCGTCAACGACTCCCTCGGGCACGCCGCCGGGGACGAGCTGCTGGTGGAGATCGCCGCCCGGCTGCGCTCGACGGTGCGCCCCGGCGACCTGGTGGCGCGCTTCGGCGGCGACGAGTTCGTCGTCGTCTGCGAGGACGTGGGGGAGGACGAGGCGGTCGCGCTGGCCGAGCGGATCGGTGCCGTGCTGGCCGAGCCGGTGCGGCTGGGCGGGGTCGACGTCCGCCCGCACGCGAGCGTGGGCGTCACCGTGCAGACCGCCGAGCACGTCGCCGCGGAGGAGCTGATCCGCGACTGCGACATCGCCATGTACCAGGCCAAGGCCGGCGGCAAGGGCCGGATCACCGTGCTGGACCAGCAGGCCCGCGCCGAGGCCCGCGACAAGCTGCGGCTGGTCGCCGACCTGCGCGAGGCGATCGAGCGCCGCGAGATCACCCTGCTCTACCAGCCGATCTTCGACGCCGTCGACGGCACCCCGGTCGCGGTGGAGTCGCTGGCCCGCTGGGACCACCCCACGCGGGGCCCGATCAGCCCGGCGACGTTCGTGGCCCTGGCCGAGGAGAGCGGCCTGATCGGCGGGCTGGGCCTGCTGGTCCTCGACGAGACCTGCCGGCAGCTGGCCGACTGGGACCGGCTGCTGGGCGCCTGCGCGCCGCAGCGGGCCAACGTCAACGTCTCGGCGCTGCAGCTGGACGGCAACCTGCACGGCCACGTGGTCGCCGCCCTCGAGCGGCACGGGCTGCCGCCGTCCCGGCTGTCGGTCGAGATCACCGAGTCGGCGCTCATGAAGGACCCCGCCTCGGCCCGCGACGTGCTCGCCCAGCTGCGCGACCTCGGCGTCCAGCTGGCCATCGACGACTTCGGCACCGGCTACTCGTCGCTGGCCTACCTGCGGCACCTGCCGGTGGACTGCCTCAAGGTGGACCGGTCGTTCGTCGCCGAGCTCGCGCACGGCCACACCGAGATCGCCTCGGCGGTCATCGCGCTGGCCAAGAACCTGGACCTCACCACCGTCGCCGAGGGCGTGGAGACCGAGGAGCAGGCCGCGGAGCTGGCCCGCCTCGGGGCCGGCTTCCTGCAGGGCTTCAGCCTCGCCGCGCCGATGACCGGCCACCGGACCGCCGCGTGGTTCGCCGCGCACGCCCGGTGACCCCCGCCCGCCTCGACCTCCCGGGAGCCGACGTGCCCGCCACCCTGGCCGCCGCACCGACCTTCGACCTGGAGTCGGTGCTCGCCAGCATCGACACCATGGCCGCGCAGAAGCCGGTCGCCGCGCAGGTCGTGTCGGTGGCCAACTCCGACGACACGAGCGCGAAGGCGCTGGCGGAGATCCTCGCCGCCGACGTCGCCCTGGCCGGCCGGGTGATGAAGCTGGCCAACTCCGCCTACTTCGGGATGCGCGGGCGGGTGACCTCGCTGCAGTTCGCCGTCACCGTCGTCGGCTTCACGACCGTGCGGACCATGGCCACCGTCGCCCTGACCGACCTCGACGACGAGTCGCGGCTGCCCGACGACTTCTGGCTGCGCAGCACCAGCGTCGCCCTGGCCGCCTCCACGCTTGCCCCCCGGTTCGGCGAGCGGCCGCAGGACACCCTCTGCCTGGGCCTGCTCGCGCCGCTGGGGATCGCCCTGCTGCACCACAACGACCCCGAGGGCTACGCGGAGCTGTCCGCCGCCGAGACCACCACCGCCGGCCGCCGCGCCGCGGAGGTGCACCGGTACGGCATCCACGCCTTCCGGCTGACCGCGGTGGCGCTGGACCAGTGGGGCTTCCCGCCGAGCATGGTCGCCCCGCTCACCGCCGTCGACGACCCGGCCGCCGCGGAGGGCGCCCTGCTGCGCGCCGCGCTGGAGATCGCCTCGCGGGTGACCACCGAGGGCTACCGCCCGGTGCCGGTGGAGCAGCTCACCGGCGGCCTGCTGCGGGAGGACGCCGTCGCCGCGGTGGCCGACAAGGTCGCTGCCGAGGCCGAGGAGCTCCGCCTGGCGATGCTCGGCTGAGCCTCTGGGGCAGAAATGGCCATTTCCGCCCCAGGGGCCGGACGACAGCGGCCGGCGCCCCGGGTGGGGACGCCGGCCGCACGGCCGTGCTCAGCCCCTGTAGGGCGCGCCGAGCGGGTCGACCGTCTCGTACTCCGTGACGCCGGAGGCGAGCCGGGCCAGGGCCCAGTCGCCGTCGCCGAGCAGGTGGTCGATCGCGGTCAGCCGGCTGGTGTAGTGGCCGACCTTGTACTCCGCGGTCACGCCGATGCCGCCGTGCAGCTGGACGGCCTCCTTGCCGATGTGCCGGCCGGCGCGGCTGGTCTGCAGCCGCACGCGGTCGGCGGCGGTGACGACGTCCCCGCCGGCGTCGGCCACCATCGCCGCCCACAGCGCGGTGCTGCGGGCCAGCTCCAGGGAGACGTACATGTCCGCGGCCCGGAAGGTCAGCGCCTGGAACTTGTTCAGCGTGACGCCGAACTGCTTGCGGGTCTTGAGGTACTCGGCGGTGGTCCGCAGGGCGGTGTCCATCGCGCCGACCGCCTCGTGGGCGTAGGCGATCCGGGCCAGCGCGAGCGCCTGCTCGACCTCCGCCGTCCGGTCGCCGGCTCCCTCGCCGAGGAGCTCGGCGGGGGTGCCGTCGAACGCCAGGTGCGCCGCCCGGCCGCCGTCGTGGGTGCGGTACCCGGTGCGGGTCAGGCCCTCGGCGTCGCCACGGACGAGGAACAGCGCCGTGCCGCCCTCCACCACCGCGCTGACCACCAGGACGTCGGCCCGCGCGCCGTGCGGGACCGGCTCCTTGACGCCGGTCAGCCGCCAGCCGCCGCCGTCCCCGCTGCCGGGTGACGGGGCCGCGGTGACCGCCGACGCCGCCGGGCTCCACCGGGTGCCCGGCTCGGCGAGAGCCGCGGCGGCCACGGTCGTGCCCTCGGCGATGCCGGCGAGCACCTCGCTGCGCTGCGCGTCGGTGCCGACGGCGGCGACCAGCCCACCGGCCAGCACCACCGTCTCGACGAACGGCTCCGGTGCGAGGACCCGGCCGATCTCCTCGGCGACGATCGCCACCTCGATCGGCCCGGCGCCCATGCCGCCGTGCTCCTCGGCGAAGGGCAGCCCCAGCAGGCCCATCTCCGCCATCCGCGACCAGGTCTTCTCGTCGTAGCCGGGCTCGCCGGCCACGACCTTGCGACGGGCCTCGCTGTCGCCGTAGGCGCGATCCAGCAGGCCGCGCACGGCCTCGCGCAGGTCGTTCTGCTCGCTGTCGAAGGTGAAGTCCACGGTTACCTCACAGCCCCAGGATCGTGCCGGCGATGATGGTGCGCTGCACCTCGTTGGAGCCTCCGTAGATGGAGACCTTGCGGTTGTTCAGGTACTCCGGGGTCGCCACGCGGGCCCAGTCGGGGACGTCGGAGCCGCCGTCGGCGAAGGAGGCCACCGACAGCGGCCCGGCGATGTCGACGACCAGCTCGGTGGCGGCCTGCTGCAGCTCCGAGCCGCGGAGCTTGAGCACGGACGACGCCGGGTGCGGCCGGCCGTCGGAGGAGTGCGCGACCACGCGCAGCGCGGTGAGCTCCAGCGCGAGCAGGTCGTTCTCCAGCTCGGCGATCCGGCCGGCCATCCGCGGGTCCTCGGTCAGCGGACGGCCGTCGACGGTGACCTCCCGCGCGTACTCCTTGGCCTGGGCCAGCAGCCGCTTGGTGGCGCCGACGCGGGCGATGCCCACGCGCTCGTTGCCGAGGAGGAACTTGGCGTAGTCCCAGCCGCGGTTCTCCTCGCCGATGAGGTTCTCCGCCGGGACGCGGACGTCCTCGAAGAAGACCTCGTTGACCTCGAAGCTGCCGTCGACCAGCTCGATCGGGCGCAGGGTGACGCCGGGGGAGTCCATCGGGAAGACCAGCATCGAGATGCCGCGCTGCTTCTTCTCGGCGGTCGGGTCGGTGCGGACCAGGCAGAAGATCCAGTCGGCGTGCTGTCCCAGCGTCGTCCACGTCTTCTGGCCGTTGACGACCCAGTCGTCGCCGTCGCGGACGGCGGTGGTGCGCAGGCTGGCCAGGTCGGAGCCGGCGTCGGGCTCGGAGAAGCCCTGGCACCACCAGATGTCGAGGTTCGCCGTCGCCGGCAGGAACCGCTCCTTCTGCTCCTGGTTGCCGAAGGCGGCGATGACCGGGCCGATCATGCTGGCGTTGAAGGCCAGCGGCTCGGGCACACAGGCCAGCTGCATCTCCTCGCGCCAGATGTGCCGCTGCAGCGGGGTCCAGTCCTTGCCGCCCCACTCGACCGGCCAGTGCGGCACGGCCAGCCCGGCGCGGTTGAGGATCCGCTGGGTCCGGACGTAGTCGTCCTTGCCGAGGTGCCGGCGGGCGGCGACGGTGTCGCGGATCTCCTGGGGGATCTCGGTGGTGAAGAACGTCCGCATCTCCTCCCGGAACGCCTCCAGCTCCGGGGACAGCTGCAACCGCATCGGGCCTCTCTCCTGACGTCGGCCGCCTTCATGCCGTCGCCGTCTCGCAGGTTGGGACCCCGACCATCCCACACGTGCTACCGGCCGGTAGCTCTCGGGGCGCGGCCGGCTCGGCGCGTGTCGGCCCGGGTCACGGCGGGGAACGCGGGTGGTCCACCGCCCGTTGCCGGGCCATGGAACTGACCTGCCCGAAGTGCCACGGCGCGATGCGCACCTACGAGCGCAACGGCGTGCACGTCGACCAGTGCTCGGACTGCCGCGGCATCTTCCTCGACCGGGGTGAGCTCGAGCGGCTCGTCGACGCGGAGAACGCCTGGCACGGCCGGGCGTCGTCCGGGCACACCACCACCGCCGGGCACGCCGCACCGACCGGGACGCCATCGGGCTCCGGCGGCTACGGAGCCGGCGCCGGCGGGCTGGGGGCGGTCGTCGGCGAGGTGCTCAACCAGGTGCAGGGGAAGAAGCACTCCTCGTCCGGGCACGGGTCCAAGCGCAAGCAGTCCTTCCTGGACGGCCTGTTCGGCTGACGTCCCTGCCCGGTGCGCCCGGCACGTGCACGGCGGCGCCCGCGGGGGGACGCTCGGAGGCGTGTTCGACGTGGACTGGATGGGCCAGCTGACCCGGGAGGTGCTGCGCGAGCGGGTGCCCGCGCTGATCGCCGAGACCTGCGCGTGGAGCGTCGGGATCTCCGACCGGCCGCACCACGAGCGGCGTCGGGGCCGGCTGGTCGAGACCGGCGGCACCAACGGTGACCGGCTCGCCCGCGGGCAGGCGCTCAGTGGGGAGGAGGCCGGCCGGCTGGAGCTCGGCGACGCCCGCCCGGGCAGCTTCCGCGACGCACTGAACGCGGTCGACGCCGAGGGCGTGGTCTACGCCGACCGCTTCGACAGCGAGGTCGTCGAGCCGTTCGTGCTGGCCACCTGCGTGCTGGCCGCCGAGCGGGCGCGGGCCACCCGCCGGGCGGACTGGGCCGAGCTGCTCGACGACCTCGGCGAGGACGGCCGCGACCTGGTCGCCGTGGTCCGCGCCGGGGGCTGGGAGGCGCCGCTGCGGACCGAGGCCGAGCTCGCCGTGCTGGCGGCGCTGGCCGACGTCCCGCTGCTGGAGGTGGAGGCCGAGGGTCTGCCGCTGTCGCTGGTCCGCGCCGCCGAGGCGCTGACCCGGGAGGCCGCGCCGGCCCAGCCACCGGCGCGCGCGGAGGACCCGGCCGCCTCGGGTGCGGTCTTCCTCGCGCGGGCGGCGCTGGCGCAGGCGGGGCTGGCCGGCCCGGTGCCGCCGGGGGAGGCCGACCGGGTGCTCGCCGCGCTGGTCGCCGAGGGGCTCGAGCCCGACGAGCTGCCCGCCGTCCTGCCGCACCTGCCGCTCGCGCCGGGCACCGCGGACGCCGTCCTCACCCTGCTCGACGCCGGCCGCTGACCCGCGGCGTCTGCGTGCCGGGGCGAGGCACAGGAGGCGGTGCGTACGTGGGCACGTCCCACGACGGGTGCGGAGCCTCCTGCGCCTGAGGCGCTCCCGCGGTCAGAGTTCGAGCGGCAGGCCGGTGTAGTTCTCCGCGAGCTCGCGGGCGGCGGGCTCGGACGCGGCGATCCGGCGCAGCTGCGACAGCTGCAGCTCGGCGTCGAAGTCGTCCCCGGAGCGGTGCAGCATCGACGTCATGAACCAGGAGAAGTGCGTGCACCGCCAGACGCGGGCCAGCGCCCGGTCGGAGTAGCTGTCGACCAGGTCGCTCTGCTTCTCCTGCAGCAGCCGCACCAGCGCCGAGGCCAGCAGGGTCACGTCGGCGACGGCGAGGTTGAGGCCCTTGGCGCCGGTCGGCGGCACGATGTGCGCGGCGTCCCCGGCGAGGAACAGCCGGCCGCGGCGCATCGGGGCGCTGACGAACGAGCGCATCGGCAGGACCGACTTCTCGGTGATCGTCCCGGTGTTGATCTCCCAGCCCTCGTGCGCGAACCGGGTCGCGAGGTTCTCCCAGATCCGGTCGTCGGACCAGTCCTCGATCTTCTCGCTCGGGTCGACCTGCAGGTACAGCCGCGACACCTTCGGCGAGCGCATCGAGTACAGCGCGAAGCCCTCGGGGTGCCAGGCGTAGATGAGCTCGTCGGTCGCCGGGGCGGCGTCGGCCAGGATGCCCAGCCACGCGTAGGGGTAGGTACGCTCCCACACCTGCCCGCCGGCGGCCTGCACGACCGGGCGGGAGGCGCCGTGGAAGCCGTCGGTGCCGGCGATGACGTCGCACTCGAGCACCTGCTCGGCGCCGTCGGCGTCGGTGAACCGGATCCGGGGGCTGTCGGTGTCGACGTCCTCGGGCCGGACGTCGGAGACCTCGAACAGCAGCGGCGGGCCGCCGTCGAGCTGGGCCTTGATGAGGTCCTTGGTGACCTCGGTCTGCCCGTACACCCACACCGTGCGCCCGCACAGCTCCGGGAAGTCCAGCTTGTGCCGGGTGCCCGGGTACTGCAGGTAGATGCCGCGGTGCTCCAGGCCCTCGCGCTGCAGCCGGTCGCCGACCCCGGCCGCGGTCAACGTGTCGACGGTGTGCTGCTCGAGGATGCCCGCGCGGATGCGGGCCTCCACGTACTCCCGCGAGCGGTTCTCCAGCACCACGGAGTCGATGCCCTGCAGGTGCAGCAGCCGCGACAGGAGCAGGCCGGCCGGGCCGGCGCCGATGATCCCCACCTGAGTACGCACGGCAGCGAGTGTGACCGGCGGTACGCCGATCCGGGAACTGCGCGCTCCCGCTCAGCGGAAGTGGGCGGCCCGCGACAGCTCGCGGCCGATGCCCCGCGCGGCCACCTCCAGCACGGGGACCAGCCGGGTGAGGTCCCGCCGGTGGCTGGGTGCGACGACGCCGAGCGCGGCCACGGCCACCGGCGTCCCGGCCCGCTCGGCGTGCACCGGGACGGCGACGGAGAGGGTGCCCAGCGACATCTCCTCCGCGGTGCGCGAGTACCCGCGGCGGCGGACCTCGGCGAGCTCGCGGCGCAGGCGGGCGGGGTCGATGACGGTGTGCCGGGTCTCCCGGTTCAGCGAGCGCAGGACGCCCTCTACCACGTCGTCCGGCGCCGCGGCCAGCAGCACCTTGCCGACCCCGGTGGCGTGCAGCGGCAGCCGGCTGCCGACCTGGCTGACCACCGGCACCGACTCCCGGCCGGAGATGCGCTCGACGTAGAGCGCGCTGCGCCCCTCGCGGACAGCGAGGTGGACGGTGTCGCGGGTGGCGGTGTGCACGTCGAGGAGGAAGGGGGCGGCCACCTGCCGCAGCTCCAGTTGCACCGGCGCCAGCAGGCCGAGGTCCCACAGCTTGCGGCCGATCTCGTAGCGGCCGTCGGCCCGCCGCACCAGCGCACCCCAGTCGGTCAGCTCACCCAGCAGCCGGTGCGCCGTCGACAGCGGCGTCCCGGACCGCTCGGCGATCTCCGACAGCGACAGCCGCGGCGTGCTGCTGCTGAACGCGTCGAGCACCGCCAGAGCCCGCGACGTGACCGAGCGCCCGGGCCTGGAACCTCCACCGGCCACGTCTCCTGCTTTCTGCTGGCCGGAAGTCCCGGCTTGGGCAGCCTAGCCCGCCGGCCGTACCTTCCCTGCATGACCGGGACCACATCCGAGAGCCGGCTGCACCTGCCGCGCTACCTGCGCGAGGACGCCACGGTGCGCACGCCCGTGGGCTTCCCCGACTACCGGAGCACCGCGCTCCGCGCCCCCCTGCGGACGCCGATCGACCTGCCGCACCGGCTGACCGAGGTCACCGGCCCGGTGCTGGGCGAGGACCGCGTCCTGGCGCAGGACGCCGACCTGACCTACCGCAACGGCGGCGAGGCGGTGGGCCAGCGGATCCTCGTCTACGGGCGGGTGCTCGACAGCGACGGCCGGCCGGTGCCGGACGCGCTGGTCGAGGTGTGGCAGGCCAACGCGGCCGGCCGCTACCGGCACGTCGTCGACAACTGGCCCGCGCCGCTGGACCCGCACTTCGACGGGCTCGGGCGGGTGATCACCGACAGCCTGGGCCGGTACGAGTTCCTGACGATCAAGCCCGGCGCCTACCCGTGGGGCAACCACCACAACGCCTGGCGTCCGGCGCACATCCACTTCTCGCTGTTCGGCCGGGCCTTCACCCAGCGGCTGGTCACCCAGATGTACTTCCCCGGGGACCCGCTGTTCGAGCAGGACCCGATCTACAACGCCATCCCGGCCGCGGCGCGCCACCGGGCGATCAGCCGGTACGACCTCGAGCGGACCCAGGACAACTGGGCGCTGGCCTTCGAGTGGGACATCGTGCTGCGCGGCACGGAGCAGACCCCGTTCGAGACCGACGACGACGGAGATGTCGCGTGACCCGGATCGTGAACCCCCTGGACGTCCCGCCGGACCCCACCACGCCGTTCCAGCCGCGCTCGGGGCAGCGCGGCACCGGCTTCCTCACCGGCCCGCTGCGGCTGGGCACCACGCCGAGCGCGACCGTCGGGCCCTACCTGGCGATCGGGCTCACCTGGCCGGACGGCGCGTGGGCTGCCGCCGAGGGCACCGAGGGCGGCATCTGGATCCGCGGGCGGGTCTTCGACGGCGCCGGTGACCTCGTCCCCGACGCCATGATCGAGACCTGGCAGGCCGACCCGCGCGGCGGGCTCCCGTCGCCCGAGGACCCCCGCGGGGCGTCGTCCTACCCGGGCTTCCGCGGCTACGCCCGCGTGCAGACGATCCACCCGCCCGGCGAGTTCGCGCTCCACACGCTCAAGCCGGGCCGGCTGCCCGACGGCGAGGGCGGGCTGCAGGCGCCGCACATCGACGTCAACGTCTTCGCCCGCGGCCTGCTCGACCGGGTGGTCACCCGCATCTACTTCGAGGACGAGGCCGAGGCCAACGCCGAGGACGCCGTGCTGAAGTCGGTGCCCGAGGACCGGCGGGGGACCCTGATCGCCCGGCGGACCGAGGACGGGTACTCCTTCGACGTGCACCTGCAGGGCGACGCGGAGACGGTCTTCTTCGCGGTGTGAGCGGCCACGGTAGGAAGGACGCCGTGACAGCTCTGTTCGCCGGCACGTTCGCCCGCGGCGCGGCGGCGGCCGCCGTCTCCGACGACGCCTGGTTCCGGGCGATGCTCGACGTCGAGGCGGCGCTGGCCCGCGCCGCGGCGCGCGCCGGCCTGGTCCCGACGACGGCCGCCGACGCGGTCACCGCCGCCTGCGCCGACCCCTCCCGGCTGGACCTGGCCACCGTCGTGGCCAAGGCGGCCGACGCCGGCAACCCGGTGCCGCCGTTGGTACGGGCGGTGCAGGACGCCGTGGGCGAGCGGGACGCGGTCGCCGTCCACGTGGGCGGCACCAGCCAGGACGTGCTCGACACCGCCCTGGTGCTGCTCGCCCGCGACGCGATCGCCGCGATCGACGCCGACCTGGCGGCGGCCGCGGAGACCGCCGCGGGGCTGGCGCGCACGCACCGGGACGACGTGGTCATGGGCCGCACCCTCATGCAGCAGGGCCTGCCCACCACGTTCGGCCTGAAGGCGGCCGGCTGGCTGGCCGGGCTCGACGGTGCCCGGTTGCGACTGGCCGAGGTGGTCGCCTCGCTACCGGTGCAGTACGGCGGCGCGGTCGGCACGCTGGCGGCCAGCGACGGGGCCGGGGTGGCGGTGCGCGCCGCGCTCGCCGAGGAACTGGGGCTGGCCACCACCGCCGTCGCGTGGCACACCGTGCGGCTGCCGATCGCCGACCTCGCCGGGGCCCTCGGCGCGGCCGCCGGCGCGGTGGCCACGGTCGCCGTCGACGTCGTCCTGCTCGCCCAGTCCGAGGTCGCCGAGGTGGCCGAGGTGGGGGAGGGGCGCGGCGGCTCGTCGGCCATGCCGCACAAGCGCAACCCGGTGGCGGCGATCTCCGCGCGGGCCTGCGCCCGCCGCGCGCCGGGCCTGGTCGCCACGCTGTTCGCGGCCATGGAGCAGGAGCACGAGCGGGCCGCCGGCGCCTGGCACAGCGAGTGGCCGTCGCTGACCGAGCTGCTCACCACGGTCGGGTCGGCCGCGGCCTGGCTCGCCGAGAGCCTGCGCGGCCTGCGCCCTGACGTCGCGCGCATGGCGGCGACCGTCGCCGCGGCCAACGAGGGGCCGCTGGCCGGGGCGCTCGCCGAGGCCCTGACCGACAGCATGGGCAAGGGGCCGGCCCACGACGCCGCGGCCGCCGCCGTCCGGGAGGCCCGCGACGCCGGCCGCCCGCTCGCCGAGGTGGTCGCCGCCCGCACCGACGTCGACCCGCAGGCCGTCCTGGCCGCCGCGGCGCCGGACGTCGGGGAGGCCGGAGCCCAGGTGGACGCCGCCCTGGCCGAGCACGCCGAGTTGACCGAAGGGGAACAGTGACAGCCGTCGAGGTCTCGTACACCGAGGAGGGCCCGCGCGACGCGCCGGTCGTCGTCCTCTCCAACTCCCTGGGCGCCACCCGCGCCATGTGGGACCCGCAGGTGCCGGCGCTGGCCGAGCGGTTCCGCGTGGTCACCTACGACACCCGCGGGCACGGCAGCTCGCCGGCGCCGCAGGGGCCCTACACCCTCGACGACCTGGTGGACGACGTCGTCGCGCTGCTCGACCGGCTCGCGGTGCCGCGGGCGCACGTGGCCGGGCTGTCGCTGGGCGGCATGACCGCGATGCGGCTGGCCGCGCGCGAGCCCGGCCGGGTGGGGCGGATCGCGGCGCTGTGCACCTCGGCGAAGACCGAGCCGCAGGGGTTCCTCGACCGGGCGGCCGCCGCCCGGTCCGGCGGCACCGCCCCGCTGGCGTCGGCCGTGGTCAGTCGCTGGCTGACGCCGCCGTTCGCCGCCCGGAACCCCGACCTGGTCGCCCGGCTCGAGGCGATGGTGGCCGGGGCCGACGACGAGGGTTACGCCTCCTGCGCCGAGGTCGTCGCGCACCTCGACCTGCGCGACGACCTCGGCCGCATCACCGCCCCGACGCTGGTGGTGTCCGGCGCCGACGACCCCGCGCTGCCGCCGGACCACCAGCAGGCCATCGCGGCCGGGATCGCGGGCGCCGTACTGGTGTCGGTCAGCCCCGGCGCCCACCTGGCCAATCTGGAGTCGCCGCTGGAGGTCACCGGCGCGCTGCTCGCCCACTTCGACGGAGACGCCCGATGAGCGACCTGCCCAGCACCGACGACGCCCGCCGCGAGGCGGGGATGGCGACCCGCCGGCAGGTCCTCGGCGACGAGTGGGTCGACCGCGCGGTGGCGAACACGACGCCGTTCACCGCCGACTTCCAGGACTTCATCACCCGCGTGGCCTGGGGCGACATCTGGCAGCGGCCCGGCCTGGCCCGGCGGGACCGCAGCCTGATGACCCTGTCGATCACCATCGCCCTGCGGCACTGGGACGAGTTCGCCCTGCACGTGCGCGCGGCCAAGAACAACGGGCTGACCGACGAGGAGATCGCCGAGGTCATCCAGCACTCCGCGGTCTACGCCGGCGTGCCCGCGGCCAACCACGCGTTCAAGGTCGCCGGGCCGATCCTCGCGGAGCTGCGCGGCGACTGACCCGGGACGTGACCGTGCGGTGCCGCGGCGGGGGCACACCGCGGCACCGCACGGTCGGTCCGGCGGACGACGTCAGGGTGCGACGTCGCCCGAGCCCTGGTCGGGGGTGTCGTCGTCGGTGACCACCGTGTCGTCGGGGACGGTGACGTCACCGCTGCCCTGGTCGAGGGTGCCGTCGTCGTCGGGGAGCGCGGTGCCGTCGTCGGCCGGGACGGTGGCGGCGTCGTCCGCGGGGACGGTGGTGCCGTCGTCGGCCGGTGCGGTGGCCTCGGTGTCCACCACCGGCAGCAGCTGCTCGTCGGCGTCCTCGGGGAAGAAGAACCGCCACAGCTGGCCGCCCTCGGCGTCCTCGGTCGCCGGGTCGTCGGCGTCGCCGGGGGAGAGGCTGTAGGCCGCGACGTAGACCGCGCCGTTGCCGCCGAGTGCCAGGCCGGCCGGGAACGGGACGTCGGCCTCGACGTAGGTCGCCTCGTCGGAGTCCTCGGTCTCGAACCGGACGACCGAGCCGGTGCCGCCGCCGGCCGGACCCTCGCTGCCGAAGACCTGGGAGACGAACACGTGCTCGCCGTTGGGGGAGACGGCGATGCCGTTGATGGCGGTGAACCCGCCCCAGCGGCCGGTCTCCTCGCCGTCGGCGTCGAGGCGCACGACCTCGGCGCCGCCCGGGGCCAGACCGCCGCCGACGCCGCCGACGTAGACGTTGCCGTCCGGGTCCTGGGTGATCGCGCTGGGCACGAACTGCGGCTCGCCCTCCTCGGAGGGGAAGGCGGCGAAGACGCTCACCTCGTAGTCGGGCAGCTCGTCGTCGCGCAGGGCGTCGAAGTCGGCGGTCACCTTCCACACGGCGTTGGCGCCCGCGTCGGCGACCAGCGCGTACTCGTCGCTGTCGCCGTCGTCGTCGTCGCTGTCGTCGCCGCGGCCGCCGTCGTCGCCGTCGTCGTCGCTGCCCTCGTCGCTGCCCTCGGGGTCGACGAAGAGGACCGCGTTCGGGTTGCTGTCGGCGATGCCGTTGCCGTCGGGGTCCTGGTCGGCCTCGGCCTGGCCCAGGTCCACCCACGGCCGGACCTCGCCGTCGGAACTGACCAGCAGGTGCTCCTGCGTGGCCGCCGCCGGGTCGTCGGTCTCCGCGGCCAGCGCGTCGGGGGTGAGCTCGCCCTCGGCGATCAGCAGGACGTCGTCGCGGTCGGTCGCGGCCACGCCGGCCGGACCGACCGACCCCTCGGGGCTCTCCACCGAGTAGAGGCCCTCGACGACCGCCTCGGCCTGGCCCTCCTCGACCCGGCCGGGCCGCTCGACCCCGGCGATGCCGCCGGTCGGGCCCTCGCAGACCTCGACGGCGGCCGCGGCGGCGTCGTCGGCGGTCACGGTGTCGTCGGCGGTCACGGTGTCGTCCACGGTCACGGTGGTGTCGGGCGGGGTCGTGCCGTCCGTGGCGGTGTCCGTCGTGTCCGGAGCGACCGGGGTGTCGCCGGGGCCCTGGTCGGCCGTGCCGTCGTCGCCGGGCGTCGCGGTGTCGTCGGCGACCGTCGTGTCGGGGGTCGTCGTGTCAGGAGCGGTCGTGTCGGGAGCGGTGGGGTCGGTCGCCGGGGTGTCTGCGGCCGGCGCCTCGGCGGGCGGTGCCTCGGCCGCGGTCGGGGCGCAGTCCTCCCCGCCCTGACCGCTCTCCGCGATCAGCAGGGTGCGGTCCGACCAGGAGAGCTGGCGGGGGTTGTCCAGGTCGCCGACGACGACCACGTGGTCGACCGGGTCGCTGCCCGGTGGAGCTGCGGCGGCCGCGGTGGCGCTGCCCAGGAGGAGGGCGAACGAGCCGGCGGCGATGATGGTCCTGCGCATGGGGGTCTCCGCTCGCGGGGATCGGCGGTGTTCAGGTGGACCTCGGCCTCGACGGCCGGGGCGGGCGGCCGTGGCGGCCGCGACGGAGCCCGAAGCTAGTTCCGCGTTCACCCGATCCGGTGCCCCCAACCGTGGGGACGGAGGGGTCCGTCCCTGGGGGAGTGGCGGCGCGCCAGGCACGGTCGGTCAGCGGAGTGCCACGGAGGGCCCCCCGAGCCGCCGGGTTACCCGTGCGTAACCTCGGAGCCGGGCCGCGCAGGGCGGCCGGGACGGGAGATGTGGCATGGCACTGCTGGACGACGGCGCGTGGCAGGGGAAGGTCTGGACCGGGTCCTGGACCGACGGCTCGGGTGGCACCTACGACGCCGTGGAGCCGGCGACCGGGGACGTGATCGGCACGGTGGGCCGGGCCACCCCGGAGGACGTGCACACCGCGGCGGTCCGGGCGGTGGCGGCCCAGCGGGCGTGGGCCGCGGCGCCGTTCGAGGAGCGGGCCCGGGTGCTGCGCCGCGCCGGCGAGCTCCTCGAGGCCAACGCCGAGGAGATCAAGGGGTGGCTGGCCCGGGAGTCCGGCGCCATCCAGCCCTTCGGTGACTTCCAGGTGCACACCAGCGCCGCGGAGTGCTACGAGGCCGCGGCCCTGCCGTCGCACCCGTACGGCGAGCTGCTGCGCACCGGCGCCCCGCGGCTGTCCTTCGCCCGCCGGGTGCCGGCCGGGGTGGTCGGTGTGATCGCGCCGTTCAACGTGCCGACCATCCTCGCCATCCGGGCGATCGCGCCGGCGCTGGCGCTGGGCAACGCGGTCGTCCTCAAGCCCGACCCGCGGACGGCGATCTGCGGCGGTGCGGTGTTCGCGCGGGTCTTCGAGGAGGCCGGCCTGCCGGAGGGCGTCTTCCAGGTGCTGCCCGGTGGTGCCGACGTCGGCGAGGCGCTGGTCGTCGAGCCCGCGGTGCGGGTCATCGCCTTCACCGGCTCCACGAAGGCCGGCCGCGCTGTCGGGGCGCTGGCGGGACAGCACCTCAAGCGGGCGCACCTGGAGCTGGGCGGCAACTCCGCGCTGATCGTCCTGCCCGACGTCGACGTCACGGCGGCGGCGAGCGTCGGCGCGTGGGGCACGTTCTCCCACTCCGGGCAGATCTGCATGGCGACGTCCCGGCACCTGGTGCACGAGTCGATCGCCGAGGAGTACACGGCGGTCCTCACCGAGAAGGTCGAGAAGCTGCCGGTCGGCGACCCGTTCCGCGAGCAGGTGGCGCTGGGCCCGCTGATCGACGCCACCCAGCGCGACCGCGTGCACGGCCTGGTCACCGCGTCGGTGGACGGCGGGGCCACGGTCCGCACCGGAGGGACCTTCGAGGGGCTGTACTACCGGCCGACCGTGCTCGGCGACGTCCCGGTCGACGCCGCGGCCTACCGGGAGGAGATCTTCGGCCCCGTCGCCCCGGTGACCGCGTTCTCGTCGCTGGACGAGGTCGCCGAGCTCGCCGCGGGCACCGAGTACGGCCTGTCGCTGGGCATCCTCACCCGTGACGTGTACGCCGGCCTCCAGCTGGCCGAGCGGATCCCCTCGGGCCTGGTGCACATCAACGACCAGACGGTCAACGACGAGGCGGTCGCCCCGTTCGGCGGCGTCGGGGCGTCGGGCACGGGGTCCCGGCACGGCGGTCCGCAGGCCAACATCGAGGCCTTCACCGAGACGCAGTGGGTCACCCTCCGCGGCGACCTGCCCGTCTACCCGTTCTGAGAGAGGACCCTGTCCTCCCCACCCTTCGCAGGCTCAGGGCGGGACCCTGGACAAGGCCGGAGGGGGGGGGGGGGGGGGGGGGGGGGGGGGGGGGGGGGGGGGGGGGGGGGGGGGGGGGGGGGGGGGGGGGGGGGGGGGGGGGGGGGGGGGGGGGGGG